>NZ_JAJDMJ010000030.1:0-45972 GCF_020593585.1 Blautia sp. DFI.6.71 | reverse complement strand
ACCTGTAATGTGGGAACCTGCCATATCTGGCATGGGAAATGCGCATAACTGCGCACCTAAGTTACAGGCATATCCGCCGATATTCAGTCGGACGCCTAAAGCGTCTGGAAGTACGTGACTTCAGTCATGTGAGGTTCACTTCAGGAGTTTTTACATGATGATGAATTCTGTGTTATAATACTTAAGGAAAGCATCTGATTTGTCAAAAGAAAAGAGTAGTCTAATTAACTACTCAAATCTGATGATTTCCCATTGTACCAATTCGCGGACGTTTAGCCAGAAATGATATGGGGATAGTATTCTTCCGACTTTCATCAAAGTGGAGGTTTGGAGGCTAAACAGTAAGAAAAAAGCACAAAATTTATCAGGGTAAATATTTTCGGGCATGCTTCACAGACCTTCCAATGGGAGGTCTTGAAAAAACAATATAAAGGAAAGTATTGATTAGCTTGGTTTTGCATAAGTCCTTCCGGCTTGTTTCATACTGATACAACCGCATTCTGGACAAATGCGAATGTCAAAGTTCCAGACCGCTTTTAACAGTTCAGCAATAGATAGATCCGTGTACCGCCTTTTGAATTTTTGATAACCTTGAAGTCTGAAGATCAGTTTCAGGTTCTTCGTTTTCATCCGGTTATTCAAAAATCCATAGTAACGGATTTTCTGAAATCCTGATGGGAGTACATGCATCAGAAAACACCGGATAAATTCGGTGTTCGAAATCGTAATCTCACGTTTGGGGGCATTGGGTTTTATGCCACGTGCTGAGAAAGTAGTTTCAGACTCTGTCACGGAAAGAATTCTGCTGTTTGAAATGGCAATCTTATGTGTATAGCGCCCGAGATACTCAATTGCATTGCCAAAGCCGTTGAAAGTTTCTTTTATGAAAGGACACCAGTCTTTTTCATAAAGTTTGTTTTTGAAATCTTTTCATTTGTATGAATTACGGAGTTCTTTGCAGGAAGAAGAAAATGTAAGCTCTTTGTTCTGATAGTAATTATCCAGAAAATGAAGATATTTCCCCTTAAACTTATCTCTGAGAACTTCAACAGGAATAAAAAAGTTACCTTTTGATATTTGAAGCTGTTTTGCTTTGGTAAGACCGCCGCCTGAAATGATACAGTGCATACTATGTAAAGCTCTACATAGTATGCACTGCCTTATCTCTGAAGGCGGTTTTAGTGATGATTCCTTCTGGCGTCACATCAGCCACTTCAGCTACACATTTTTGCGTAATGCTTTCCGCACTGCACTCCTCGATGAAATGGAATCCATCATCGGTCCATCTTTTAAAAAGATAAAAGCTTCCTGTTATAAAGAACACAAACATGGTTTCTATGTTTATGCTAAGCCAAACAAATGTGATCCCGAAACCGTCACAAAATACATCGGGCGGTATCTCGGAAGACCTGTTATTGCTACTTCCAGGATTGATAAATATGATGGTTCTATGGTCACTTTCCATTACAATCGTCATGAAGATGATAAATACGTTACTGAAACCATTCCTGCGATCGACTTCATTAAACGCCTGATCCGGCATATACCGGAAAAACATTTTAAAATGATCCGCTACGGCGGCATTTATGCACGCCACCGGAAATTAGACAGTTCTCTACGCCGCGCAATCAGTCCGCATAAACACCGTATCTATCGGAGTTTTAATCAATGGCGCACTGCTATACTGTCCTCCTTTGGCTATGATCCCTTACAATGTCCAAAATGTAAACACCAAATGGATCTTATAGCACTTTACTATAACCACCAGCATGTCTCCCTCGAAGAAATGTACGAGAAAGCGATGTCCCGTTCTCATGGAAAGAGATCCTCTTCTTAAATATCATGATTTTTATGTTATAATCTTCCTAAAAAGGAGGATTGATCAAATGAAACCAGATATCGAGACGCTGCGAAAAAAATACATAGAAAATCCACCAGAAGGAATGATCTCCAGGGACATCCTCTCCATGAGTGAGGAGGCTCTTTTGGATATGGATTATTTCTTAAATGACGATGAACTAGATGACGATTTTGGCGAAGAAGGGTTTTATCTCTTCTAAACCAGTATCGTCTATTTCTAATGCCCGCCTCCACGCGGGCATTTACTATTCAAGAGAACGCCGTCAGGCGGTCTTTCATATATAGCCAAAAAAATAAGCCTGGGTACAATGTTTTATCATCATACCCAGACTTATCTTCTCGTTATTACATAATGCTGCTGTCGAGAGAACTGAACACCTCGCCGCCCAATTCAAATATTTACATTTTGCATATCTACCATTCATATATAGCAAGCTTTACTAAAAAGAATGACCGCCAAAATAATCTGGCAGTCAAAAATGATTTGCGGTTCATCAGTATTCTTGCTGTTCAGAGTTCTGTATATTCTGCTGCTCTATTAAAGCGTCTATTATTTTGCTTATCGTAATCAAAGTCGTTGTATTACATTGATTCAACTTTTCAGCTAATTCTGTATTGATAAGTCTTTCTCGACTTGTATATGGCGTATCAAGCAGAAAATAGTCAAAATCCTTATCCAAGGAAGTGGCTATCTTTAATAATAGAGGAAGCGAAACTTTTGTCTGCCCTATTTCCACATGGCTGATATGATTGTTGGAGCAACCAACTAACGCACCCAAATCAGCTTGATTTAAGTTCTTTTCCATTCTCGCAGCTTTTATGCGTTGACCAACTTTTTCATAATCTAATTCCGGTTGCAATTCAATCACCTCCATGCTTTTTACGTTCTGTTTTATTATAGAGTGTGACCATTTATGCAACAACCAATCATAAATGCAAGTTGCACTTATTGATGCAATGTGTTAAAATTTTATAGGCAGATTGCATTAAATGATAGAATGCAAGGCAAGGTGTATAAAGCAAAAATCCCGGTCAAGCTCGTAAAAGCTTCGACCAGGATGTAAAACAAAAAAGAAAGCGGTCTCCCTCTCATTTTCGGGAAGATGCTCTCTTTCGTAGAATATATCCATCACAGAAGTAAAACCGATGGACTTTATTGTTATTCATTTTATCAAATGCAAAGTAACTTGTCAAGTCTGCTCGAATTATGTAAGAAAATAAGTCAAATAAACATTCGATTTGACAGTAATTTGGGCATTACCATGATTTACAAAAGCGCATTTTTATTCCATTCGGGGTCAATTTTGTGGTCGAGACGAAAGGAGTGAAAATTATGTCACGCAGAGGAGAAAATATCCGTAAACGCAAAGATGGTAGATGGGAAGGTCGTTACATCAAGGGGTACGACTCAAAAAAACAAAAAGCCAGATATGCTTCTGTGTATGGAAAAACCTATGCAGAAACTAAACAGAAGCTAGATGAAGCAAAATACAAAAGTAGCATTGGTGTTGTTTATGTGGATGCCAAAAACAAATTGTTTGGTGAAATAATCAATAGCTGGTTCAATGCCAAAAAAATCAATTTGAAACCATCCTCTATAATCAAATATCAAAACCTTATCGAAAAGCATATTCTTCCAGAGTTGGGGCATAGAAAATTGCGTGAGCTGAACGCAGATTTGTTCTATACATTTCTTGATGCTCAGCAAAAGAATGGGAACAAGAAAAATGGAGGTATGCTTTCCACAAGTTCCCTCCAAACCATGCTTTATATTCTCAACGCCACGATTAAATATGCCGCATCAAATAATATGGTTGCTTATTTTTCAATTTGCCTTACAAGATCGGGTAAGGAAGCAACACCAATTCAAACATTGGAGCAACATGAAGAAGATGCACTGGATCTATTTTTATCTACACATATTTCTCGGCGAAATTTAGGAATTATGCTTAGTTTGTACTGTGGACTCAGAATTGGTGAGGTTTGTGCATTACAGTGGACAGATATCGACACTAAGAATGCTATTTTGTATGTACGACGCACAGTTCAACGAATTGCCCATTCCTCCGGGAAAACAAAGACAAAAATTCATGTCGGGTCTCCCAAAAGCAAATCTTCCATTCGAGTAATACCTATACCAAGTTTTCTTGTACCGATTATTTGTACTTTGGCACAGGAAGATCCACCCGATGCCTATATTTTGACTGGTTCAATAAACAAGCCCCTTGAGCCGAGGACATTCCAATATTACTTTGACCAAGTTCTAACTATGGCTGGAATCCAAAAGACCAACTATCACACCTTACGTCACACGTTTGCTACAAACTGTGTTGCGCTTGGGTTTGATATAAAGTCATTAAGTGAAATATTAGGACACTCGAATGTAAGCATTACTCTTAATAAGTATGTGCATCCATCAATGCAGCAGAAAAGATTGCAGATGGATTATTGGAATAATATTAAGGGTCAAATTTATGGTCAAGTATCATAGCAGAATTATGGAAAGCGCTGTTTTACGGCGCTTTTTTGCTTGTTTTCAATGAAGGATATATTCTACGAAAAAACCTTTGTTCCTAACCATAAAATACGAAGATTGGAGGATTTGAGTGTCTGAAATTATTACATCTACTGAGCAGGAAATCTTAATTGCACACATGGTGGACAGATTACCTGCATTAAGAAAGAAATATGGTATCTCACAAACTGAACTTGGTGAAAAAATTGGGTTGAGCAGGCAAACGATTTCTGCAATCGAACGCAAAACAACGCCGTTGACGTGGACAACGATGTTAGCAATTTTGATGTTTTTTACTGCCAACAGTAATTGTGTATTCTATTTTTCTCAAAGAACCGAGTTCCGGGACTTAGAACTGCTTCACTCGGCACTGATGATAGAAGGTTCTACAGCTAAAAAAGAAAAGATTATTTAGAAAGAAGGTATATATTATGAAGTTTATCACTGTTCCCGCAGGACGTTTCGCCGCTGAAGAAGATGCTGCTGCTGCAAAGCGCAGAGAAATTGCTGAACGACTCAAAAGAGGTGAATCTGTTAATGTAACCCCTTCTGGTCAGATTGTTGAGCCTAATGACTCCCAGGCACAGCTCAATAGAACGCTGAAAGCACCTGAAGGGAAATTGGCATAAGGAGGACAACGATGGCTGGATTCTATTGGTATGAAAGAAACCCTCAGCTTTTTAACGATGAAAAGCAGGCTATGAATTTATATTTCCCTAATTTTGTCTTGGACAGATTGGCTGACGGCAGAATTTGCTGGGTTGGTAATCTCAATCCAAGAGGTGCAGATGGTGGAACATGGACTTTAATGGTCGTGTACGATCATAACCATCCGCACAACAACACATATGGTGGTTCTTTGCGTGTTTACTCTGTAAAACCTGATTTGAACGAACTGTATAAAGCAGCTGGTTCTCTCCCTCATGTTCTGAGAGATGCAAACGGCGACCTTTATATGTGTACAGCAAGAAAAGAAGATATTGACTCTGGTAATCGAACCACCTCCGCAGCAAAAGCTCTCGGCTGGGCAGCTAAGTGGATTTTTGCGGTAGAAGGCTGGCTTGCCGGTGAAATCGGTGATGAAGTATTCGAACATACTTATTGATAATCCCTGAGAAGGTATGAAGAAAGGAGGTGCTGTGATGCCAAAGTGTGTAGTTTTTTCAGAGCGTGCATTTACTTCTATTTTGGTCG
This sequence comes from Blautia sp. DFI.6.71, assembly GCF_020593585.1. NCBI lineage: Bacteria > Bacillati > Bacillota > Clostridia > Lachnospirales > Lachnospiraceae > Blautia > Blautia sp. DFI.6.71. The sequence continues at coordinate 40,403 of NZ_JAJDMJ010000030.1, read as the reverse complement.
AAACTCAAGAAAAAATTCGGACAGAAACCGGCGGCGTGTTCTTGGGATACAGAAAAGGCGATGTCTGGTATGTTATCGAGAGCATTGATCCTGGTCCAAACTCAGTTTTCCAACCTGCTTACTTTGAATATGATCAAGACTATATAAATCATCTTATCAACAAGGTTTCAAGATTATATTCTCTGCAGTTAGATTTAATTGGATTATGGCATCGACACCCTGGTTCATATGACTCCTTTTCTGGAACCGATGATGGAACAAATACTAAGTATGCCGAATTGAACGAACAGGGTGCAATCTCTACTTTAGTCAATATAGATCCGCAGTTTAGATTAACTGTGTATACAGTAACGTTACCACTTAAATACGAAAAGATTAAATATGTGGTTGGCGATTCTTATATCCCGCAAGAGATGCTTACACTTAGAAACAGTGCATACTTGCAACAACAAATGGAAGTATCGTCAACACAGCAGGTAGTTCCAAATTCGTTGAAACACAAGTGGCTTACTACCAAGCGAACAAAAGGTGGCGAAATAATCTCCCGAAAGCCTACACAGAAAATAGAACTCAAAGAATTTTCGTTCCATGAAGTTATTTATTGGTTCCTTCGGCAGAGAACATATAGTGACATCAAAAGCCCTTCGATAAAACTTCCTAAAGAAGATGAAGGCGATGCCGTTATGTATATTCTGGAAAAGCTAGATGATGACCTTAAATTTCTAACACAGCTTGGCGTCGAATGCCAAATGAGCATTAGTCCCACAGGCTCTTTAGTTTTGAAAGAAAATGAACCTTCTGCAAAAACGCATCCTCGTTTTGAGTTGTCCTTTGGTTCACAGGACAATGAGATTCTCTTTTCTTTCAATGAATGTTGCTACAAATATCATCCCGGTCTTTTTAAGGATGCCTATTTAGAATTCCTATCGAAAGAAGGTGCGGATCATTGAATTTTATAGGAGTTAAACCGAAGAAAATAGTGTTCTTCCCAGATGCTCTGTTTGAAAAGAAGTATATCGGAGAACTCTGGGGAAAGCACTTTGCAAAATCCAAAGTATTTAATGTTTTCTCTGATGAGGAAAGTAAACAGTATGCAACAATCCGCTTGGGCGAAATCTTTGCAACAAAACCAAATGAAATACAGTCCAACACCTTAATCGGATGGTGGGATGCTGAAAAGCTTCTATTCCAATTTAATGGCGAAGAATATGCTTTTCAGAAATACAACCTATTTCAGAACATCTTCTCTCGAAACACAGGCATCTTAGAATCGGATATGCTGCACAATAAATGTGCGTTTATCTTAGGATGTGGCTCTGTCGGAAGTCTGGTGGCATTGGAACTCGCTCGTACCGGTATCGGTAAATTTGTTCTGGTGGATAATGACATCTTGGAGTACCACAATTTATGCCGACATCAGTGTTCAATCTCTGAAGTTGGTGAATATAAGGTAGATGCCTTAAAACGAAGAATCCTTGAAATCAATCCATCAGCTGAAGTCGAACCGATTGTATCGACTGTAGAGATGCTTGATCGTCCGGTTTTTGATACCTTCTGTCTAAAAGAACAGACTGTATTGATTGGATGTGCCGATAATCGTTCTGCCGATGTATATGCTAATTCCATATCTGTAATGTATGGAATTCCTTTCCTGAGTATCGGCTTTTGGGAAAGAGCCTTTGCTGGTGAGATTTTTTACTATCTGCCGAGAAAGAATATGCCGTGTTACAAATGTGCTTTGGGGGATGGGAACTTGATGTCACAACGTACATCAACAAATCGCAGACTATACACCAATGAAGAAGATCTGAGCAAAGTAAATTTTGAACCGGGTATTTCCGTAGATATTAACTTTGTAACTACCATCGGGATCAAGTTGCTCTTAGATATTTTTAACCTTGATAACGACGAATATACACCTCGTCTTTTGTCGACACTTACTCAGTACACATTAGTGTGCAATACAAACAACCCAAAGATTGGCGGCGAAATGGCTGAGATATTCAGTTATCCACTACAGGTGACAACCTCATTACAGGTAGGACATTGTGCTTCCTGTCCGCCTTGCGAATTTGAATAGAAAGGAGTGTGCGGCGATGAACGATAATCGTTCTGAAATGTATAGCATCAATTCCGGGTATTATGATTTGCCGGTAAAAGAACCGTGGGTATGTGGCAAGACACTATACTCTGTTATCACTATCAGTTCAGCAGTTTTAGTCGGTGTTGCTGCAGCTTGTTTTTTTGCACCGTGGCTCTTTGGCAATACTACGCTGACTGCAACAGGCATAACCCTAATCGGTGCTTACTATGCAATATTTGCGATATTTGCTCCGTTCATCTTGTTTTGCTCTTGCATTCATGGGTGTTCAAAGTTCAATCGGAAACTTTTTGACGAGCGTGAGAATAATCGTTTCAATGCCGCAGACATCCTTTATGCAATTCAAGCGATATGCGTAGCTTTTCTGAAAACAGCGTTGATATACTACCTGATCGCCATTTTTTTTCGCCGGTAGTGTTGATAATCATTGTTTTGATTGCAGCAAATTCTGTTTTTAAGATTTTCAGATGGTAGGTGAAGAATGATGGCTCAACTACAAAATATTATTGATGATTTTAATGAAGCCATCGCTGACGTAGCCGATGTATGGCAAGAACAGCGTGGCAATTTTACAGACAGTAAAATAGAACAGTTTGGAACCAATATCTTGAGACCCGTATCCATTGCAGGTGCCAGGATAAACGTTCAAGCAGAGCAGCTAAATGCTGCAATAAAAAAATTAGCTGAATGTGACTTAATCATTCGCTATTAGGAGGGATGAAATTTGCAGCAATCAGGAATGAACTACTTATATACTAAAGTCTCAGCGGTTAGAGAACAGTTGATTCTATTTGCCAATCAAATAGAATCTCTCGACTTTGAATATAATGCAGTAGTTGCTGAATTGGAACAATCCTTTACGGATAGCAAAGGATTTTGGGAACGCACTACTGCTGAACAAAAAGACACTGCATCTCATAATGCAGGTGTTGCGTTGGAACGACTCAACGAAATGGCAAATGGCTTGAACCTACTTGATGTTCAGCTGAGCCAAGTGGATCAAAGCTACGCTAAAAGACGTGATGCTCTTTCAATGGTTGTTGTTCCAAATATTACATATCAGACCGCAGACGCTTTTTTATCTCGTATGGAAGCGATTGCACAGGAAGCAAAGAAAATCGCTTCAGAATGTTCATTGACTGTAAAAGCGCAACTTTTACAGGAATTTACTATGCTTTTCTCGAGCAAGCGTAAACAATTATATGAACGACTGGCAGAGTTAATCGTAGAGGGAAAAGCAATCCGAGACAAAGCCTATACTGCCATTCAACAGAATCTGACCGAGACCAAAACGCAGTTAGATGCAAAGAATGAAACAGAAATTGACAACGCCGCAACAGAAACAGCTGACTTGTTGGCAGCTCTGGAGCAAAGACATAACGAAGAACTTGCTTCTACTATCATTTCCTATGAAACGACAATAGAGAGACTTCTACCGAGAGCAGATATTGAAAACCTAAGAGTTCTTTCTGACAGTCTGCATAACCAGGAGCTATTACCGAATGCCTTTTCTGAATTTATTTGTTTCGGTTCCTATGGCGCACCTCTTGGAGACGTCGCATATAACACATACGTTGTTTCGTTGATAAATCGGCTTTATTCCGGTTTTATTGAAAATCAGAATTTATGCTTGCCTGCAATTCTTGATTTAAGTGATAAAGCAAATTTCTTGCTGTTTGATGAAGGCGAGTCTATGCGTGTACGAAATGCAGTCAATTCACTGATTTATTCGCTCCTGAGTAATCAGCCTGCATCTCACCAGAAATTTATTCTGTTCGATCCGGAAGGCCGTTCTCAGGGCTTTGCTCCATATTTGGAGTTTATGCGCAGTAATCCTGCTGTGATGTATAACAAGGTGTTTACAACGCAACAACAGCTTAGAACACAAATTGAGGAGCTTTCCAGTTTTATTGACGAATTCAGCCAGACCAAGCTTGCTGATAGCCCTGACATTTTTGCTTACAACCGCATTTCTGTCGAACGACCGGAATCACTTAAATGTCTTTGCTTATTGAATTTCCCGAAAGGATTCGATGAGCAAATGCTTGAACAGCTTTACAACATCGTAAAAAACGGTAGTAGTTGCGGTGTTCAAACATTTATTCACTTTGATGAAGGTGCTATCAGAAATTCAAGCAGCACTACCTACGTTGATTTACTTGCAAAGATCCGAGAAAATTGTATCTGTTTGCAGGCTGGTTCAGATGGATGGCATTCGGACGATGGCACAAGTTGGGCTTTCAACACAGCACCAAGTCAAAAGACAATGGCTGATTTTAGTGAATTGTATGGCTCCAAATATGCAGAAGTAACCAGTTCAATTCTGCCGATTACTAAGATCATCCCTGAAGATATTTGGTTTACAGGAGACTCCAGCGCACTATTCTCCGTGCCAATCGGTAAGGATGAAAATGGAACCGTACAGTACCTTGAATTTGGTGATCCTGTTTCCAAAGGTACATCTCATCATGCACTTGTTACTGGTTCGCTTGGTTCTGGTAAGTCTACATTATTGCACACAATTATCATGAGTGCGCTTACGACTTACAGCCCTGATGAGTTGAATTTGTATCTGTTGGATTTCAAGAGTGGTACTGAATTTCAGGTATACGCTAACCATAAAATACCGCACATTAAAGTTCTTGCATTGGATGCTATGCAAGAATTTGGACAGAGTGTTTTGGATGAATTAATAGGCATGATGCAGAAACGATTGGATATGTTTACCGAGGAGACCCAGAAAGGATACCCTGTCAAAGACATTACAAGCTACCGCAAATATACCGGCAAAAAGATGCCACGAATCTTGGTCGTTGCAGATGAGTTCCAAGTGCTTTTCAGCGAAGCACACAACCGTCGAGTTGCCAATACTTGTGCAACAAGACTGGCTGATATTATCTCGCTGTATCGTGTTTGTGGCATTCATTTTATACTGGCTACTCAAACGATGAGTCGACTTCGTAATGGCTTTACCGTATCGCCATCAACATTAAGTGAGATGCACGTTCGTATCGGTTTGAAGTGTTCCGAATCAGAATGCAATCTTCTGTTCGGTGGCACAAATGCCAAAGCAGCATTTGACAAAATGGGTGACACTAAAGGAACTGCTGTTTATAACGAGAACTATGTTATGGAAAAGCCCGTCGGTTTCAAAGTAGCATTTTGCGATACGGATACCCAAAGTCAGATGCTCGAAACTATCGAAGCAAGATATGGCTTTGTTGAACCAGCAAGTTCTACCAAAGTCTTTGTGGGTGAAACCATTCCTAAGTTATCTGAGTGTCCTGGATTTTCAAAGTTTGACTCTCTCGAAGCACTTTCAAGTGTGCCGATTTACTTGGGAGATCCTATTCGCATTGGACAGCCTGTTACGCTCAATGTTAATCGCATGAAGCGAAGCACATTACTTGTTGTCGGTAGCGAACATCGTATGAGTGATCAGATAATGGCAGTTTACATGAACAATGCCATTAAATCTGAGCCGCACAAATTAGCACTCGCAACAGAGCAGTCTATCTATTTGTTTGACGGTCTTTCTATGATGGGAGAACCTTTTGCAGAAAAGGTTGGAAGCGTTGTTAATCGAGGTGCCGCTGACATTAAGTTGGCAAAAGATGTTTTTGATGTTCTACCTCTAATTGACGAGTTGTACTCCATCTATGAAAAGAGAAAACAACAGCGTATGAGTATGGGCGGGCGAAAAGCACAATATGCTGCTATTCACATCGTTATCAACGACTTCCAATGGATAGAGCCAATCGTTCTTATGCTCAATAACAAATCTGTAGATGATTTCGTGGTGACTGCTAATACTCCAGAGCCATCCTTCTCTGAGAGTGGAGATGACTTGTTCGGATTTATCAATAAGCCTCATAAAAACGATTTGGGTGGGGTTATGGATAGTTTCTTAGCAGATTTGTCACCTGCAAAAACTACTACTTCATCCAACGTATCGTACCACAAGAAGCTAATGACCCTAATTGAATCGGGTTACACCTGTGGCTTTAATGTGGTAATGAGTTGTCCGGACTTTATCTCAATCAAGGAAATCATTTACGAATGTATTCCTAAATTCCAAAACAGAATTCTATTTGCACTTAGCGATAAAGATGCTGATCGTATCATATCGGAGGCACGAGTAGAAAACTTAAAATCCAACATTGCCCTGTATTATGATGGGGTCAACCCGGCTTATCAATTCAAGCCGTATGACATTATTTAAGAAAAGGAGTTGTTATTATGGCAGGTAAATCTTCCCCTGAAGCAATGGAGCGTATGATCAACAACATCACAAAGTTTATTCAGGTTCAGCAGAGTGTAGCACAGTCTCTTAAAAGCGACTATATAGCAGTCGGTGAGGAATGGGACGACAAGCAGTATCAAAATCTTGGTGCAGTCATTGACCAAGCCGTTGCTGCTCTATCTTCTAATTACGCAACATTGTCTGAATGCACTACGAGATTACAAGTTCTTAAGAGAATATTGGAAGACTATCTCTCCCATCAGATTTAAGTAAAGAGGTCAAAACATGGGCGATGGAGTAAATACAAATGTCGAAGCCCTGCATGAAATAAAAAACAGCTTAGTTCGTTTTCAAGAACGCATCCAACCCCTTCAGGGAGATTTGAGGCAAGCATTTCAAGAGATTGATGAGCAGCTTGCTGATGGAGTCAAGCGAAAAATGCGTCAGATTGAGGAGCGTCAAAGAAAAGAAACCGAGGAAGGTCGTACAGACTCCTTCGCTTGTGATACTTGTGGCGGACGAATCAGATTGAAAATCATGGGAGACACCACGCACTGTCGTGAAGCGGGATGCAATGGCACATTGCATCGAGTTTATACAGATCGATGCTATTCTTCTGTACCACGCAACTATGATAAGGAAGAACTTGAGCAAATGCGCCAAGTTGTAAACAATTATAATCAGCAAAAGGCGGATTTTTTGCAGTTGTTTTCTTCATTCTTTTCATCTGAAGCTGGTGATGTAAACAGAGGGGTTGCTTCTCTTGCAAGCTGTATCAGTATCTTGGAACAGTATTTAGGAACTGATATTTTGCTTGATGCAGGCTATGAACCAGAAGAAGCTAAAAAAAAACGTTAAACGCATCAGCAACAAACAGTTTGGAACGAGCGGAAAATGGTGCTTTAGAAGTAGCTTTGATGTCAGATTTATCCGATGCCTTTATTTCAAAGCTCCCACAAAGACGTCGTTCCATTGTGCATACTGCTTATGCAAATGCACCAGACTATATCGTAGCTGCCATAAATCAGCATTTTGATCAACTTAACTATGTACGAGATACTAAGTACCAACAAGATCAATTTGGTAACTACATACTCAACGAGTATGGAATGAGAAGCAAGGAGCCTTGTCACTATTCTCAGGAGAAAAAATATATCGCTATGCACGATGAAATGACTGACGCCGAATATGCAGATGTAATTCAACATGAACTTGGTCATTTCATTGACGATATTTTAGGGCGGCCTTCAACCGGAAACGTATTTAGACAAGCATTTTCTGATGTAGCTTCACGCTACAATGTTGATACGCTTGAAGGAAGAAGGCTTCTCAATGATATGCTTGATGATGCTTTTTCTACTGGTGCTGCGTTTGACCGTAACATTACAGATATAATTTCTGCATTAACCATGAACCATCCTACTGTAGTCAACCGTTTCAATGACGAAGATGTGGCGTATTATCGCCATAAAGATGGTTATTGGAATCGCAGAAATGAAAATGGAACAAACGCTGGAATGAGAGAAAAGGATAGTTTCGCAAATGTTTTTGCAATCGAAACTGGTAATTATCGAATTTCGACAAACTTTGTCGAAAGATGGTTTCCAGAACTATCTATAGCTCTTAGGCAGAGTGTGGAAGGAGCATGATGATGGATATATATAAATTCGGCAAGCTATGCCAGCCGCTAAACAAAAAATACAAAGAACTATTTGGATATATTCCCCACCAGATGGACTACCCATGTACCAGAGAGGAGTATATCAAAGCATTGTCCCTGGCAATCAGTGAACAGAAAGAAGTATTCTACTTTCTTCCCGGATTAGCAAGAGAACAATAAGGAGGGAGAATACCAATGGCTATTCGAATAGGTGAAGATGGAACTATTATCAACGATGATCAGGTTATTTCTAGTAGTGGAACTATCATCCGAGATGATGGAACTATTGAATCTTCCAATATTGTAAGCAGTTCTGCGCCACAAAGAAATTATGTGTCTCATGTTGCGCCTGTTTCTCCGCTTGAAAACGGAGGAAATCGTCAGAGCCAAATGTCTGAAGAACCTCAGGTTCCAGTTGCTCAGCCAGAACACAGAATTTCTACTGCGACAATAAAGAGCATAGCAGACTTGGAATACGATCTAATGGTTGCGGAAGGTCATGTGAGAGGTTCTGTGCCTAAAACACCGATAATTGTAGTAGTTATTATGTTGATTTGCAGTATAGCAATTCATCCAGTATTTCTTATCGGAACAGCGATTGCTGGAATTATGGTTTTTATGGGCTTCAGCAAAAAATCTACTCACGAAGAAGAAGTACAGCGTTTGAAAAATGAAATTGAGTCGTTGAAACGACAGCGAAGATAGGGGGTATTTAGATGTCTATCTATACTGACAATATTCAGGATATGCTTGCAGACGATTCTAAAATTGCTATTAGACAACTTGAAAGCGATGCTATGGCAGGAAATTTAGAAGCTACATATCTGCTTGGTAAAGTTTATTACGATGGAGTCTACTACCCTCCTAACTCAAATAAAGTTCTTGGACTTTGGGAGAAAGGCGCACAAAACGGTAGCATTGACTGTTTGCGAGCTTTGGGTGATTGCCACTTCTTTGGCTTTGGCTATGAAGAAAGCAATGAAAAGGCAATGGAAATTTACAATGAAGTTCTGAGAAAAAGCCCTAATGATCATCAAGCACTATGCCAGATTGGTCGTATGCACGGTCACGGCTGGGGTGTTACCAAAAACATATCTTATGCTATCGCTCTTTTAGAAGATGCTTGGAAAAAGGGTTCTGGTAGAGCCGCTACAGAAATCGGCTTGCTATATATGTTTGATATGGAAAAAAACGTAGAAAATATCAAGGAAGCTATTAAATGGTATCAGCGTGGGGCTGAACATGGTGATGCTAAAGGCTGTTATCGAATGGGACTTCTCTATAAGTGGGGCGATTATGGCTTACCAGAAAGCCCGAAGATGGCGTATCAGTTCCTGTTTCGTGCCAAAGAATTGAGTGATGCCCTTTCACTTCTCATTACATCTGAAGGATGTGGTGTAGCATCACCAGCGGACATGAAAATGCTGTTTGAAGAAGCCGAACGACGTGCCAATTTTGGTGATGGGGAGCTTCAGGAAGCCTTGGGACAAGCCTATGTCCGTGGTCTTGGAGTCGCTGTCAATAAGGAACTTGCATCTAAGTGGTATCTGAGAGCAATCGAAAACGGAAACACCTTCGCTGAATATCAATATGGTATGAAGTTTGCTTTAGGTATGGACGGTTTTGAAAAAGATATTCAGCAAGCCTATAAATATCTCTCTCATGCAGCACAAGCCGGGCAATCGTATGCAATGAAACCGCTTGCAGAACTTCTGGATGACGAATATATTCCTGGATTGTCTATGGAAGATAGGAACTCTCAAATGATTTACTGGTTTGAGAGGGCTGTAGAAAACGGTGAGGAGTGGGCAGCTGTTACTCTTGGCAGAAAATACGAGAATGGCTATACACCCGTTCAAGTCGATGTAGCAAAAGCAATCAATTACTATCAGATTGCCGCTGACCATGATATTGATATGGTTTACCTGTCTTTAGGTAAATTATATATGATTCCAGGTCCGACAGCAAATTACAAAATGGCACATCGTTATCTTTCTCTCGCACAAGAAAAAGCCACTCTGGATTTCCAGATTGCTGAGATTGAGTTGTGCTACGGGAAAATGAACAAAGATGGACTTGGAATACCAAAAAACCTGGAAGAAGCTCACAAGCATTTTACGATTGCTGCAGCAAAAGGCAATGCTGATGCTATTGAGGAATTGAAGCACATTAAAAAAGGATTGTTTGGGTGGAAAATCATCTGATACAGAATCTATAAATGGAGGTGAAAACAATGGGAATGAGTAAGTACGACGAACTGGTTACACAAGTCTTGAATTACTTGGACAATCGTGATTGGGATTCAGCGTACAGTTTGTTGAAGAACAAAGAGCTTCAGGGCGATGCAGCTGCTATTGCAGTTTTGGGCGAATTCTATATCAATGGTATTGGCATTCCAGAAGATGTTGAAATGGGTATTGAAATGCTTAAGAGAGCTATTGATGCTGGCTGTGCTGAAGCTACAGGTACATTGGCGACCTTGTACTTGCAGGGCGAAAAGGTTCCAACCAACGAACGACTTGCAATCAATTACATAAAGCAGGGTGCCGATATGGGCAATTCTGTAGCTATGGGCAAAATGGCTTCTGTGTACTTGTATGGCAGTTATGGAGTTCAAGACAACCGTATTGCTTTAGAATGGGCGCAGAAAGCTGCAAAACTCGGTGATCCGCTCGGAATGGAATGCCTTGCCGTTATCTATGATGATGGTATTGATGTTTACAGGAATCCAATGCAGGCAGCGCATTGGTATCGTGAAGTTTTGAACCATGAACCAGAAAATACATTCTGTATGTATCGACTTGCAGTATGCCTTGCCGACCCGTTTGAAGAATTCAACTTACATCCTGGTTACGGAATGCTCGAAGAAGCATATTTTTGGGCTTGCAAAGGCGTAGAAAAAGGAGATCTTGATTGTCATATGCTCGTTGCTTGGTTTTACGAAATGGGGAATGTTGTTAATCAGGACTATGACATGGCATACAAGTATTTTAGGATTGCCGCAGATAATGGACATGAAATGTCCGCAGAACTTATCAAACGTTACCGCAAGAACATTTTCGGTAACTACTACATCCCGCAGTAAACGCCACCAGCGTTACTGAATATAAAATTCAAAACAAAGGAGAGAAAAAACATGATTAAAGCTGATGAATTAAGGGAGTTCAGACCTGTTGTTCGTTACAGAGACGGTAACCAGATCACTCTGCAGACCGTGCAGGAAGCGATTAAGGATTGCGCTCAGGGAATGGGTATTCCCGTTGCATTCTATACTGACCAGGTTAAGTCTGGTGGTATGTTCAACAAGACCATCGAGGATTGTATCGTGCTCTATCATCCTGAGCATCAGTATGACTACTTCAAGATTTGTGTGCGTGTAAGTCATCAGGGCAGTTATGCGTTTGTTAGTGCCATGGATTTCGGTACCAGCAAACAGATGAAGAAAGCAGGTCAGGCTGAAGCATACCGTGCGGATCGTAAGGGCAAGTCTATGAGCTACAAAGTGGGCTCTATGATTGGTCAGGGCCTTACCTCTATCGGCAGAAGCAAATCTAAGCTGGAAGAAGAACAGAATTACTATGCTTGCATCATCGATATCTTTGATGAAATCGTTTCCTAAAAAATCGTATTGAATATAGAAATGAAATTATATGCTGTTTAGTTGATATGGCATATATAGCTGATAAGATGAGATGGTAGGTTAAAGAGTATTATTTTAGGAGAGTTTTTATTTTTAAATTCTCTTATAATAATAAATAAGAAGAAAGGAGAAAAAGAATGTTTGCTGAATTCGAAAAGGAAGAAATGCTTAATGATGAAGATCTTTATATTAATGCAATGAATAACGATTCTGCTAGTTCATACGCTTCAAATGTAAGTGATTCTTGTTGTTGTTAATTAATTGAACGAAGGTCGAAGAATCTGATGGGCGTTGTCTTCGGATGACGCACATCAGATTTATTTATATAGGAGAAAAATGGGACTTAAATATTTAGAATTATTAAAAAATCAAATTAATGTAAGATCAAGCGTAGATAATTTTGATTTATATTGCCTCTTGCAAGGCATTTCTTCAAAAGAGAAGGTTAAATTGTTGAATCCAGAAAAATCAATAATTGAAAAATCAGAATTTCAACATAAATATAATATGTTTTTAAACTTCACTAGATTGAAAAATGATTGTGACTGTAATGAGGACACAAATGTTTATTTTCCGATTCAGAAATGGTTTGAATTATTAGTGGAAAAAAGAAAAATTAGAATAAATGCGAGTCTTCTGTGGAAAAACATGAAACCTTCATTAGATATTCTTTTAGAAAAAAGCATCAAGATAGCTAAACAATATTACGAGTCTATAAAATTAAAAGATACTTCTTTTGTTGAGTGGATGCTTGATAGTGGCTATCGAGAGTTGTTATTAGAATACCCGGTATTGTTGGATCAAATCAGTAATATTCTCGTTGAATTTATTGATTTAATAGAGGAATGTGTTCAAAAATTAGAATTACACAAAGAGGATATATATAGAAAGTTTGGAATAAATGTAGATGACACAATAACAGACATTAAATGCGATGTGTCTGATCGCCATTTTTGTGGGAAGTGTGTTGTTATAGTGTCATTTCAGTCAAAAAAAATAGTATATAAGCCAAGAAATATGAGCGTTGATTTTTTTTGGATGAAAGTGGCAAATTGGATTTCTGATATTGATAATCAAATAGAAGTAAGGGCAGCGAATGTGCTTGTAGGAAATGATTATGGGTTTGTAGAATGGATTGAAGCGGATTTGAATCTTTGTAAGGAGGAAATAGAAAAATATATTTATAGATGCGGAAATCTTTTAGGTGTGGTTTCTCTGCTAGGTGGTTCTGATTTCCATTATGAAAATGTAATATGTTCAGGTGCAACACCGATATTAATAGATGTTGAAACTCTTATTTTACCAAGTGTAAAACAAATCTATGCCAATGATCATAATAGTCTACAATTAGATGTATATATGAGGACGCAATTTATGAGAACTCTTTTATTACCTAAATGGATTGGTAATTCGCCAGAAAATGCGATTGATATAGGTGGATTCTCTGCAGTTCATAATAATGGAATTAATTTACCAAAGGATTTTGAGGGTAGAATTGTAGAATTTGGCGAATTACCAGAATTGTTTATAAAGGGATATAAAGACGTTTTAAAAACGATTTTGGAACATAAAGCTGAGTATTTAGAATTAATAGAAGATGTTAAGTCGATTAACTTCAGGTATATCCTTAGAAATACTCGAGTGTATTATAATTTATTAAGATATTTTTCTAATCCTATTTATTTGAAGAATAACAATATATTTAGTTGTGTTACAAGTAGAATTTTCACACCGTACCTATTGATTGGTAATGAGGAGGTTACAAGAGAAATGTGGCCGGTGGGCCAAGTTGAATATGATGAAATAAAAAAATTCCATATTCCTATATTCTCTGTAAATGGGAATTCGACAGATTTAATGGGTCCTGATGGAAAAATCGTTTTAAAAAATTATTTTTATATATCCCCCTATAATTATGTAAGTGAAACAATTGAACTTTTGGATGATCAACTAATAGATATTCAGATAAGATATTTGTTGGATGTTATTAATGTTCATAATGTCCAAAAAAAGAATTCATATAATTGGCAAATTAGTTATTTCGATATTAAGCGAAAATGGATGTCAATAAACAATAAATCTTCATTATTTGAATACTGTAATAATTTGCTTGCTAGTATTCAAAGTGCAGTTAGTAACTGTACGTTGAATGAGGAATTAGAATTATATTTTGCACCTGTTAAAGATTCTCGGACTGGTCGCTATTCAATGGATATTATGAAGGATGCGCTATATAGTGGACGTTACGGTGTTCAGATTTTTTTGGAAATGTATTATCATTTTTATGGTTTTGAACAACGGAAAAAAGCCTTAGAAAATCGTGTATTGAAGATGGCAAATGACTTTTATTTAAATACAAATGAAATGAAATGGTTCAATCTGTCGTTTACTAATGGTGTTGCAAGTTTGTTAATGGAACTGAGAAATTTTGCTCTTATTTCTAACAGAAATTCATTTGTTGAAATGATTTTTAAAATAATTAAAAGTATTCCTGAAAAAAATATTACAAGAAGTGAAGAGTCAGACTATTATAATGGAATTGCAGGGTTGCTTTATATTATATGTGATTGCTATAAGAAATTTAATGTAGACATAGATTTGTATGCGAGAAATTTGATCGAATATATTGTAACGGATTTATTTAAAAGATGTGATATTTGTGGATTATGGTTTCAAGAAGAGTTTTATCATCAACCATTAACTGGACTGGCTCATGGACAAAGTGGATATGCTTTGGCATTATCGAAAGCATTACCATATATAAATGAGGGTATGCGATTAAAAGTTACTTCACAAATTCAAAAATGCATGGATTATGAATACAACTGTTATGATAATAGTGAAATGAATTTGCCGGATTATAGAAAATTATTGTTAAAGAAAGGCGGAGATAAATCTCAAAAAAAATTTATGTATGGTTATTGCTCAGGTATTCTGGGAACTGCTTTAGTTGTATCAGAATTATCAGAAGAATTAATATCATTTCAAAAAAAAGAGATATGGAAGATGAATGCAGTTCAGTATTTGAAAAAGGATATATTAATTGGAAATGACTCATTATGTTGTGGAACAGCAGGTTGGATAGACTATTTGGCTTCGTGTCATAAAAATGAAGAATGGTCAGATGAATTGTTAAAAAAAATAATTTTTTCAATCAATGAACAGGGATATGTGTTCAATGGACTTGAAGGTGTTAATGAAATATCGTTATTTAAAGGAATGTCTGGAATAGGTTATTCTGTGTTACGATATATGGGCAAGTACCCGTCGGTATTACTGTAAAATAATCATTATTTGTAAAGATAAATGATTTTATGAAGGTGTAAATTTTATTTCCATGTCAAGTATAATTTAGTGTCTGCTGATTAAACCGTTTCCGGTTCAAAATCAGCAGGTTGTAACCCAATCAGCGCCAAAAGATAAATAAGAGCAAAAAGTATTCGTGACTGAATCTTAAATAAATTCGTCACAAATACAGATAACGCAATCGATGTAAGTGTTGTGTCATAGAGCTTGGTTCTTATCAAGTCCATTCCGTAGCAGCGTTTACTCAAACTGAATGAACGCTCTACCCCAATTCGATCGGTGTTATCCTGGTATTCCTACCTTTTCTCTTTAACTGATTGTTTTGTAAGGCTTGGTCTCCCAAGCTTTGGACCGGATAATCGTATTCCATGAAACTTACAGAATTTTCTGTTGTCTCTGGTTCGATATATCTGATCTGCCAGTAGGCGTTCCGGGTAATGACCAGTTCGTACCCTGAATCGTTCCACTGCTTCAACAAGTACTGTACTTTCATTGTAGGCATCATAGGATATTTTCTCTATTTTGCCAAGACCACTATCATCAATGCTTAAATCAAACTTCCAAACATGCCGATTGGCATGCCCTCCTTTTGTCGTTCCTGTCTTCCAGCACAAACAATCCATGAATCCTGTCAAGTTATAGTTTCTTCTTGATCCTTACCATGTTAATCTCCATTCCGCCGCCAAACGGCGGCATAAATAGTAATGAAAGTATTCCAACTTCCACTCTTTGGTGTAAAATAGCATGTAAGAAGCTACACTACAAAGCACGGGAGGAGAAGTTGTAATAACTTTCTTCGTTTTAGACAGCATGTTAATCAGTGTAAGTTCTGCCTTTTCAAGCACAAATAAGTGGTACTACGAGTCCGTACACTAAGAATTGTTTAAGCGCCTTAGTTTAATTGTGTGGCAGTTCAGTCAATGGCTTCTTATCTTTTACGAAAGGAGTCTGAGTTATGAAACTTACTTACCAAACCTGTTGTGGTGTCGATGTTCACAAATCTTTTCTCGTTGCCACAATTATTAAAACCACTGGGGGAATCGAACCTTCTTATCAAAAGATGCGCTTTTCTACCTTTAACAATTCTATCCTTGAATTCAAGCACTGGCTTCTCGACAATGACTGTCGGGATATCTGCATGGAATCCACCGGAAAATACTGGATTCCTGTTTTTAATTTTCTTGAAGATGAAATCAATGTTACCATTGCCAACCTCAAATGGGTAAAGGCGGTAAAAGGCAACAAAGACGATACGAAAGATTCTAAATGGATTGGTGACTTATTTCGTCTCGGACTTGTGAAAGGCAGCTATATTCCTTGTAAACCGATTCGTATTTTACGCGAATACTCTCGGTATCGTTACAAACTTGTTTCCTGCCGTTCCAGTGAAAAGAATCGATATCAGAATGCGTTATGGCTGACCGCTACTTTCTTTCACACTACATTCCTCCTTCTAACTGGTCAAATGGATTTACAAAGCCTTCCTTGTAGGAGGCTGCCAGACGAACGTAAATACAGGTGGAATTGATGGAGCTGTGGCCAAGATAAGCTTTCAAGGTCAGAAGATCCATACCATTTTCATAGCACCGGGTTGCATAAGCATGCCGGAAAGAATGTGCAGAGATACGAGAGTCCATACCAAGGGATCTTCTCAAAAGTAAGACTTCTCGTTGAATCCACTGCTTATCCATAGGATGGTCAAGGCGTGTCTGCTGGGTAAATAGCCACTCTCTGGGACGCTCCGGTGCTGGGAAAGTATACCAGTAATCAAGAATCATCTGCCAGATACTTTCAGTCAGCGGGACATAACGATCGCTGTGATTTTTTGAGTGGCGAATGTAAATCTTCATAGAGGAATGAATAATATCGGCACAACGAAGATGACAGAGTTCGTCCAAGCGCATACCGGTAGCATACAACATGGATATCGCAAGCCTGACTTTGGGTTTCTCGGAGGCAAGAAGAAAACGTTTGACATCATCCGGAGAAGGGGGCATAAGGTAAATATGTAGGAAAAACCCGGAATGGTATCTGAGTCTTATCCCAGTCTTTATGAAGCACGTAAGTCTGAAAAAACTGCAGATAAGAAATAATCATGTTGATGGTGCGGTCTGATAATCCACGTTCAGATTGAATCTGGTCAAGAAACTCACGCATTGTCTGATAAGAAGCCTGATCTGGAGAGAGTTGAAGTTTTTCCAGATATGTGAGGTAAGGTTTAATATAAGAAACATAAACACGAATTGTGTTTTGAGAGAGCTTCTTTGCATGAAGCATCTGAATAAAAGTTGAAAATAGTCCATAATAATCTCCTTTGTAATGAAATGAAAGGTAATAATACATAAGTTTCATTACAAAGAAGGTGGAGGACGAATAAAAAAATAAAATATGTAGTTGTTGAGTTTTAAAATCCATGATAACATAAGCATAGCAGTTTTGGCAGTTATGAAGTTGTTTGGTGTGGTAACTTAACAATATATCATAAATGAAAAAACTGCTATTTTTATTTTGAGAAAACTGAAATTTTCGAGAAAAAAGTAGAGGAATTATGTACCTTGCACTAGCCGTCGCGCCAGCGACTTGGTACAATGAACGGACGATGTTGGATAATTATTTGATAGCTATTGTTGCGTGAGGTGTTTTGATATGGATAAGCCGGTGGTTCGTATTTCCGTCAGAAATCTGGTGGAATTTATATTAAGAAGCGGGGATCTTGACAACCGGGGAGGATCTTCTGACAGAGAAGCAATGCAGAAGGGCAGCAGATTGCACAGAAAAATACAGGGCAGGATGGGAAGCCATTACAGAGCGGAGGTTTCTCTTAAATATAAAACAGAATATGAAGATGTAAGTATCCAGGTAGAGGGCAGAGCTGACGGAATCTTCACAGAGGATGGACAGTGCTGGATCGATGAGATCAAGGGTGTCTATGCAGATGTCAGTCAGTTGGAAAAGCCTGTGGAGGTTCACCGTGCACAGGCAATGTGTTATGCCTGGATCTACGCACAGGAGCAAAAACCGGAGAAGATCGGAGTGCAGATGACATATGGGAATCTGGACACAGAGGAGCTTAAGTTTTTCAGAGAAGAATATACGCTGGAAGAGCTCAGTCTGTGGTACCAGGAGCTTCTGGACAGATATCATAAATGGATCGCATACCAGCTTGCATGGAAAAAAGAACGGAATGCGTCCATGAGTGATCTGGAGTTCCCTTTTGAATATCGTGAGGGACAGCGAAAAATCGTATCCGGTGTATATCACACTATATCCACAGAAAGACAGATTTTTGTCCAGGCACCTACAGGAGTAGGAAAGACCATGTCCACGATCTTTCCGGCAGTGAGAGCAGTTGGTGCAGGATTAGGGGAAAATATTTTCTATCTTACAGCAAAGACCATTACCAGGACTGTGGCTGAAGAAGCTTTCTCCATATTAAAGGAGCATGGACTGAAATTTAAAGTGATAACCATTACCGCGAAGGAAAAGCTGTGCTTCTGCGATAAAACAGAATGCAATCCTGAGAACTGTCTGTGGGCGAGAGGACATCTGGACAGAGTGAATGATGCTGTTTTTGAACTGTGGACCACGCAGGACAGCTATGATAGGGATACTCTGCTGGAATATGCGAAGAAATGGCAGGTGTGTCCCTTTGAAATGTGCCTGGATCTGGCAGTCTGGGTGGACGCTGTGATCTGTGATTATAATTATGTATTTGATCCCAATGTTTATCTGAAAAGATTTTTCGGGGAGGGTACTTCCGGAGAATACATTTTTCTGATCGATGAAGCTCACAATCTGGTGGACAGAGGAAGGGAAATGTACAGTGCCCATGTGGATAGAGCGGATGTACTGGAGGCGAAGAGACTGGCCGGGGATTACAGCAAAGGTCTGGTGCGAGCACTGGAAAAAGTGAACAGACAGCTTCGAACTCTGGAAAAGGAGTGTACAGAGTACGAAATCCTGCCAAATCCCGGAGCAGTTTCTCTGGGAATGCTTCAGGTGATGGGGGAGATGGATAAGCTCCTAGAGGAACTTCATGGAAAGGAACTTCCGGAGCAGCTGCTGGAATTTTACTTCTGTGTGAGAGATTTCCTGAACATTGATGAACTTCTGGATGAAAATTATGTGGTTTATACAGAAATGGGAGAAGGGGGAAAGGTGATTTTGCGGCTTTTCTGTGTAAATCCTGCAGCAAATATTCACAGATGTCTGGAAAAGGGAAAAAGTGCGGTGTTCTTTTCTGCGACTCTGCTTCCCATGGATTATTACCGTGCACTTTTAAGCACCAGAAAGGATGACTATGGGATTTATGTGACTTCTCCTTTCAGGCAGGAGAACAGGTGCATTCTCACAGGACGGGATGTGAGCAGCAGGTATACCAGAAGAGGATATGAGGAATATCACAGGATCGCATCTTACATTGCCAGAACTGTATGGACAAGAAAAGGAAATTATATGGTATTCTTTCCTTCTTATAAATTTATGGAGGATGTTCTGGAGGTGTATGAGAATGAGTTTTCAGCGGAATGGGTTCGCTGTATTTCGCAGACATCGGGAATGAATGAGAGGGAGAAAGAGGAATTTCTGGAGGAATTTTCTGCATCAGAGGGAACGCTGGTAGGATTTTGCGTAATGGGCGGGATTTTTTCAGAGGGGATTGATCTGATGGGAGAGAAGCTGATCGGAGCAATCATCATAGGGACTGGTCTTCCTCAGATTGGAACAGAAAGGGAGATCCTCAGGCAGTATTATGATAAAAAGGGTGTGAATGGATTTGATTATGCATACAGATATCCGGGGATGAATAAGGTGCTGCAGTCAGCCGGGCGTGTGATCAGAACCCAGGAGGACACAGGGATCATACTTCTGCTGGACGAGAGATTTGCAGGGAAAGATTACAGGAATCTGTTTCCTGCTGAGTGGTCTGACAGGGGAAACTGTACTTTAAATACTGTGGAAGAACAGCTGGGAAGCTTCTGGAACAGGATAAGAGAAAAGAACTGAACACTGATACTGAGATTCTGGTCTTTGCTGGAAAAAAGATAAAAATCTTGCTATCCTGAATAAAACAATATATACTTTGCTTACTGTGAATGGGATGTGAAAAGAAACCGTAAAAGGAGTTTTGCATGAGAAAAAATAGACAAACAGCGAAATATCATATTAAAAGTTATATCATAGCCGGAAGTCTGGCCGGAGCCATTTCCATGGCACTGGTTTTGCCGGTTCCTGTTATGGCTGCACAGCAGAGTCTTGCATCTGTCACCGGGCAGGCACAGATTCAGCCCATGGGAGACGGAAGCGGGAAATATATGATGAAGAGTGACGGATTTTACTGTCTGGATGTGAATGGCGCCGGAAGTACCCAGGCGGAGATCCATTATTTTCAGGATTATGAGATAGACGGAACTGTATTTGACGGATATTATTACCATGATACAGATGGGAAATTCAAAGCCTGCAGTCCTCATATGGAGCATCTGAAAGGTGTTGCAGTGTTTGGGGATAAGACAGATGAGGAAGCTGATACGCAGAATGCCCAGGAGGCAGAGAAATTTGACGGATATTACTTTGTGAACAATCTGGGGCGTCTGTCAGCAGCACCGCAGGTAAGGTATATTGACAATCTGGCAATAGACGGGATTACTCTGAATGGATATTATTATTTTGATGAAAATGGCAGACTGGTAACCGAGCCAGGTATCCATTCACTTGAGATGGACTGTTATGAAATGAATTTTGACGGAAGCTATTATTTTGGCGGTACAAATGGCACCCTGCTTCAGGAAAGCACAGTGACGGATGATGGTTTTATTGTGGATGATACGGGAAAGATCGTGAATATGGATGATCTTGGGATGGATAATCTGAAGCCTCAGCTTGAGAAGATGCTGTCCGGATATCAGGGAACCTGGAGTGTTTATGTGAAAGACCTTAATGAAGAAAAGGAAATCCTGATCAATGATACTTCCCTTTATTCTGCAAGTCTGATCAAAGCCTTTGTAATGGCAAAGACCTATGAGGACATGGAGCAGGTAAAGGCAGATGAGGCAAAGAAATTAAATACTGCAGATACAAAAACTGTAGATGTAAAATTAAATGACCTGCTGTGGAATATGATCACAGTCAGTGACAATGAATCCTGCAATGAACTGGTGAAGCTTCAGACAGATTCCCTTGATTTCAAAAAAGGTGCGGAGGATATTAACAAATATCTGGAAAAAGAGGGCTATACAGAGACAAGTGTGCAGCACACCCTTCATCCTGCAGCATCCGCACAGGAGAGTCTGGGTGGCAGAAACATGACTTCTGTAAAAGATTGCGGCACTCTGCTTGAAAAAATCTACAAGGGGGAATGTGTCAGCAAAGAGGTGTCAGAAGAAATGTTAAATCTTCTGTCAAATCAGGAAAACACCTGGAAAATCCCCCAGGGACTTCCGGATGGAATAAAATCTGCCAACAAGACCGGCGAGACAGACCAGGATCAGCACGATATCGCAATTGTCTATGGCGAAAAGACAACTTATATCCTATGTGTGATGTCTGAAAACTGCCCGGAGAGTACGGCGGTGACGAACATACAGAATATTTCAAAGATTGTATATAATTATTTGAACCTGTAGCCGCCAGACCTGCGCGGAATGATTGATTTTTACAGGAAAATCATGTATAATACCAACGAACTATGCCTATAGAAAAAAGTTTAACCGAATCAGGCTGTGAAATAACTATTCAATTATGAGCAGATAGTCAAACGGATGATTTTATCCGCTTGATTCAGGAAAGTCAGGAGGAAGAATTTAAATGCGAGTTGATGCGGACGATTTTGCCCGACCTTGCAGCTGCGGCAGGGAACACCAGATTGCAGTGAAAGAGATTTTGATAGAAGCCGGAGCTGTAGAGAAGCTTGAAGAAGAGATGTCAGAGGGAATGCTCAGAGAGTACATATCCCCGCTGGTCATCTGCGATACCAATACCTATGCAGCAACAGAAGAACTTATGGAGGATATCTATGACAGGTGTCAGGTACTTGTTCTGGATGCAGAGGGACTTCAGGCAGACCGGCATGCAATAAAAATTGTGGAGAACAACATGGAAGAGGACATTGACCTGATCCTTGCAGTAGGAGCAGGCACGATCCATGATATCAGCCGTTATATTGCACATAATTACAAAGTACCTTTCATTTCAGTGCCTACCGCAGCAAGTGGAGATGGATTTGTAACAACAGTAGCAGCAATGACCCTGGATGGAGTAAAGAAGACTGTGCCTTCAGTAGCTCCGATCTGTGTATATGCAGATACAGATATTTTTTCAAAAGCACCACAGCGCCTGACTGCAGCCGGGATTTCAGACCTGATGGCGAAATACATCTGTCTTGCAGACTGGAAGATCGCGAACCTGGTCACCGGAGAGTATTTTTGCCGCGAAACTGTAAAGCTGGAAGAGAAAGCGTTAAAAACTGTGAAATCTTCGATTCAGGATATTACAGAGGGAGAGGAAGATGAATGCGAACAGCTTATGTATGCATTGATTCTTTCCGGACTTGCAATGCAGATGATTGGTAATTCAAGGCCTGCGTCCTGTGCAGAGCACCAGGTCACACATCTGTGGGATATGGAAGTGATCAATGGTCCGCTGGATGCACTCCACGGAGAGAAGGTTTCTGTAGCAGCACTTCTTGTACTGGAAGAATACAAGCGTATCGCTGCAGCCATCACACAGGGAAGATGTCACGCAAAACCCTATGAGAATGAGGACGAAGAGCTTCTGAAAGAAACTTTTGGAAAAAAAGGACTTCTGGAAGAAATAAGAAAAGAAAATGAGCCGGAATTGTTAGAAACTATTTCACCCCAGCATCTGGAAAAATGCCTGAACGGGATAGAGGAGATTATTGATGAGCTTCCCAGTGAACAGACTATGTTCCATTTGCTGGAGAAAGCCGGATGCGCGAAAACCGTTTATGATATCGGACTCGATGAATCGGCTGTTTTGCCAAGCCTCAGACTTGCTCCTTATACAAGGAGACGGTTAAGCTTATTGAGAATCAGCAAGATGCTGGATATAAGAGGAGAATGATTATGCGTGTTGGAATGGGATATGATGTACACAGACTGACCGAAGATAGAGATCTGATTCTGGGTGGTGTGAAGATAGACTGGGAAAAAGGTCTCCTGGGACATTCAGATGCAGATGTACTGATCCATGCAGTTATGGATGCACTTCTGGGAGCTGCTGCACTGGGCGATATCGGAAAACATTTTCCGGATACAGACCCTGTATATAAAGGAATTTCCAGTATTCTGCTGCTGGAACATGTGACGAAGCTTTTGAGAGAGCACCATTATGAGATCGGAAATATAGATGCAACGATCATTGCACAGAAACCAAAGATGGCACCTCATATTCCACAGATGAGAGCCAATATGGCAAAAGCAATGGGAATCAATGAGTCTCAGCTGAACATTAAGGCCACTACAGAGGAAAAACTGGGATTTACGGGAAGAGAAGAAGGAATTGCATCTCAGGCGATCTGTCTTCTTAATGAAAGAAAAGAGAGTTAATGATAGAGAAAACTGGAGGAATAAAACATGAAACTTTTTAACACACTGACACGTAGAAAAGAAGAATTCGTACCTCTTGAAGAGGGAAAAGTTCGTATGTATGTCTGCGGTCCGACTGTATACAACCTGATCCATATCGGAAATGCACGTCCGATGATCATCTTCGATACCGTACGCCGATATATGGAATACAAAGGATATGAAGTAAACTATGTTTCCAATTTTACAGACGTAGATGACAAGATCATCAAGAAAGCAATCGAAGAGGGCGTAAGCGCACAGGAAATTTCCGAGCGTTATATTGCAGAGTGTAAGAAAGATATGGATGGCATGAATGTAAAACCTGCCACAACCAATCCACAGGCAACACAGGAAATCAACGGAATGATCAGTATGATCCAGACTCTGGTTGATAAGGGATATGCTTATCCGGCAGCAGACGGTACTGTTTATTTCAGAGTTAAGAAGTTCAAAGAATATGGCAAACTTTCGCACAAGAACCTGGATGATCTGCAGTCCGGCTTCCGTTCTCTGCAGGTATCCGGTGAAGACCAGAAAGAAGATCCACTGGATTTTGTTCTCTGGAAACCGAAGAAAGAGGGAGAACCATCCTGGCCTTCACCATGGTGTGACGGACGTCCGGGATGGCATATTGAGTGTTCTGTTATGGCGAAAAAATACCTTGGCGATGAGATTGATATCCATGCAGGCGGAGAAGATCTGATCTTCCCTCATCATGAGAACGAAATCGCACAGAGTGAATGCTGCAACGACAAAATCTTTGCAAAATACTGGATGCACAATGCATTCTTAAATATTGATAACAGAAAAATGTCCAAGTCTCTTGGAAACTTCCGTACTGTTCGTGAAATCAGTGAACAGTATGACCTGCAGGTGCTTCGTTTCTTCATGCTGAACGCACATTACAGAAGTCCGCTGAATTTCAGCGCAGATCTGATGGAAGCTGCAAAGAATGCATTAGAGCGTATCACAGATGCAGCAGCAAACTTAAAGGACAGAAAAGCAGCAGCACAGACAGAAACTGCAACAGATGCAGAGAAAGAACTGCTTGCACAGGCACAGGAATTCGTAAAGAAATTTGAAGAAGCTATGGATGATGATTTCAACACAGCAGATGCACTGGCAGCAATTTTTGAACTGGTTAAATTTGCAAATACAAATGTATCAGAGGCAAGTTCCGCAGAATTTGCAGGAGCACTTCTTGACACAATGGTGAAATTATGCGATGTACTTGGTCTGAAGGCTGTGAAAACAGAAGAAATCCTTGATAAAGAAATCGAAGACCTGATCGCAGAGCGTCAGGAAGCAAGAAAAGCAAAGAATTTCGCAAGAGCAGATGAGATCAGAGATGAGCTTCTGGCTAAGGGAATCATCCTTAAGGATACCCGCGAGGGAGTAAAATGGAAACGAGCTTAAATGATATGAGTGAAACAAACGGACTTAATGAAGAGAATTTGAGTAGTTTGAAAGGCATGCTTCATCAGTTGTTTCATTTGGAAGATAAAGACTTGCGAACCTATTCTCCGCTGACATTGGCGTATATCGGAGATGGCGTCTATGAACTGGTGATCCGCACGATCCTTGTAAAAAAAGGCAACTGTCCGGTAAATCAGCTTCACAGAAAAGCCAGCAGTCTGGTTAAGGCAGGAACTCAGTCTTCCATGATGGAAGTAATCGAGCCCATGCTTACAGAGGAGGAACACAGCGTTTACAGAAGAGGAAGGAATGCTCATTCTCCTACAATGGCTAAACATGCAACCATGGCAGACTACCGCAGGGCAACAGGATTTGAAGCTCTGATGGGCTATTTATATTTAAAAGATGATTTCAGCAGGATCATAGAACTGGTCCGTGCAGGGATTGGAGAGGATAAGATATGAGTGAACAGATAGAAGGACGCAATGCGGTTCTGGAAGCGTTTCGTTCCGGCAAATGTGTAGATAAGCTTTTTATCCTGGACGGATGCCAGGACGGACCGGTCCGCACTATTGCCAGAGAGGCAAGAAAAAAAGATACGATTATTAACTATGTGGCAAAAGAACGTCTGGATCAGTTAAGCGAGACAGGCGCACATCAGGGCGTAATCGCTCAGGTGGCAGCCTATGAATATGCAAGTGTAGAAGATATTCTTGCGAAGGCAAGGGAAAAAGGAGAAGATCCCTTTATCTTTATCCTGGATAATATTGAGGATCCTCATAATCTTGGTGCAATCATCCGTACAGCAAACCTTGCAGGTGCACATGGGGTGATTATTCCCAAGAGAAGAGCAGTTGGCCTGACTTCCACAGTTGCCAAGACTTCAGCAGGTGCATTAAACTATACACCTGTTGCAAAAGTTACCAATCTGGGACATACCATCGATGAACTGAAAGAACAGGGCATGTGGTTTGTATGTGCAGATATGGGCGGTGAAACCATGTACAATCTTAACCTGACAGGTCCGATCGGCGTAGTGATCGGCAATGAAGGTGAAGGTGTAAGCAGACTGATCCGTGAGAAGTGTGATTTCGTGGCATCTATTCCTATGAAGGGTGACATTGATTCCCTCAATGCATCTGTGGCAGCCGGAGTACTTGGATATGAGATTGTACGTCAGAGACTGCAGAAGAAGTAAGTTTATCTCAGACTGCTTGAATTTTTGCAGCAGAAAATTATTCCACAATATTGTTATGCTATAAGAAGCCCTCTGGGCGAATGATAGAGATTTTCAGAAAAACGGAAGGGTTAAATTGATGAAACAGTATGACGGAATTAAAGATGAAGAATTAATTTCCCGTTTCAAAAACGGGGAATCAGAAATCCTCGACTATCTGATGGAAAAATACAAGAACATGGTCCGCAAGAAAGCAAGGACCATGTTCCTGATAGGCGGGGAGAACGATGACCTGATACAGGAAGGCATGATCGGACTGTTTAAGGCAGTCCGCGATTACCAGCCGGACAGGGATGCTGCATTCCAGACCTTTGCCAGTATATGTGTGGACAGACAGATCTACAACGCCATCCAGAGTTCCAACAGGCAGAAGCACCAGCCACTGAATTCCTATATTTCCCTCAGCGAACAGGATGGGGAAAATGAAGAACATCTTGGAGATAACTGGGGAGAGAACCCGGAGTCTATCATTATTGACCAGGAGAATGTCCAGGATCTGGAGCAGGAGATAACAGCAACGTTAAGTCCAATGGAGAACCAGGTTCTTGAATATTATCTGGCAGGAAACGGATACGGAGAGATTGCCCGGATCATGGGAAAAACACCCAAATCCATAGATAATGCATTACAGCGTATCCGAATCAAGATCAGAGAGCAGTTGGAGCAATATCAAAAATAGAAAGATATCTGTATAAAACTCAAAAATAAAAATCAAAAAGTTAAAAATAGGGATTGACAATACAAACAAGTTCTGGTAGTATATTTAAATGTGAGCGGTAAATCCGACACAATGCTGATGTGGCTCAGAGGTAGAGCACTTCCTTGGTAAGGAAGGGGTCACGGGTTCAATTCCCGTCATCAGCTTGCTAAGAATAGCTTATTTACTGGGTTTGTGAGGTGCCAGTAAATCAAAGTTACTCAAAAAGTTACTCAAGATAATCAGGACATAGGTTCTGATTATTTTTTTTGTGCAATTTGCAGTTCCGGGATACTGCTCAGAATTGCAGTTTTTGTACTGAGACTCTTCCTATTCCTGAAATAATGTCCTTGTGTACAGGAAATATTTGTATGTCCCATCTGTTCGATTGTCATTTTAGGGTCTACGTTGTAATCGGAGAGAAGAGAAGCGTAAGTTTTTCTCAGCTTGTGAGGTGATTTTGGATAGCATCCAATTTTCTTGCAGATTCTATATTGCCTGTTTCTGAATGATACAGTAGTCAGACGCTTGTCTTTTTTCATAAAGATAAATTCTGTAAAGGGATTCATAGCTTTGAGTTTCTTCATTATCCACAAACAATCCTCAGGAATGATAACATATCTTGCTCCTGCTGCCGTTTTCGGAAAGTCCTTGATTGTGTAAACGTACTGTCCTTTTTTCACTTGGTATCTGGTTTCTGTTCTGCGAATCTTCAAGCCGTTTCCGTCATAGTCATCCCATTTTAACGCAGCCAGCTCACCGACACGAATACCGGTTACTAACATGAGCATGATTCCCAGGTTCACAATATCAGCATTCTCAGCAAGATATTTTGTAAACTTCGGAAGTTCCAGTTCGTCAAATACTTCTTCATAATCTTCCTTGACAGTCTTTTTGAAGGTGCTGTCTCGTACATCCAGATCATCCAGTGTCTCTTTGACATTGAAAGAAATATACTGTTCTCTTTTGGCATACTTTAGAAATCCGACAGTAATAGATTTCAGATTTGAGAATGCCTTGGAAGTCAGCTCTTTTTGTCCGATTTCGCTTTCAAGAAAGTCTTGAATATCGCGCGGCTCCAAAGATTTAATCTTTCTTTTTCCAAAGTCGGTGTAGTGTCTGTTGAATGTTTGCTGATTTCTTTCATGGGTTGACTGGGCTATATTGCCTAAATTACATCTTCGGTCATTCCATTCATTAAAAACTTCTTCGACAGTAGGATTGAAAGATTTTTCTTTCCAGTAATCAGCTAAGAAATTCTCTAAATCTTTCTTATCTTTTCTCTTGACTCTTTTTCCTCTCTTCTGAGGGTCATTTTCAGACGGGAGATACACGTACCAGCAGGAATCTTTTCCCTGATACATTTTCCACGGGTTCATATTTATTAATTCTTGTTTTTTCATTTCTTGTGCTTTTTCCAGCACATCCGCTGTATCTATTATACCATTTTTCAGCAGATATTGAAATGAAATAAATGAAATTGTAGTATCTATATTAATTTCTCCTTTGTAAGGGCAAGGACTGAAAACAGCCCTTGCCTGTAGTTTTAATTTTGTGATTCTTTCTTAGGACAGGTACACCAACAAGATGTATCAATAGGTGTAGAGGAACGTGTCCTCTGTAGAAGTGTAGCTTGAATTTGACAGCAGAGATAAGATTGTTCTTCTGACATATTAGAGATATTTTCTATATCATCCGGGTACAGCGCAGGAAACTGTTCATGGACTTCTTTTCTGTATATTTCTGTGTCATTGTAGTATTCAAGGGATTGTTTGCAGATTTCATAATCGTGAGCTGTGGCTTTTTTGCCAAAATAATTTCCTGTATCAAGAGTATGTTGCGTCCATGCTTTTACTTTAACTTCTTCACAGTTCAGAGGATGTTTATAGTTCCATTGCATGATAGCAAGTAAGAGATTTCCGTCTACAGGACAGAGGATATTTTCTGGATTGTCTGCATCTTGGAATGAATGCTGAGTAGCCAGAACAAAATTTCCAGTGAGAGTCAAGCCTAGCATACACAGAACTTTTCCGTTTGCGGATGTACAGATTTTATGATTGATAGGGTCAAGATATTCATTTATATTGGTTAAAGCTTTAGCCCTGCCAGAGTATGTAAGCGCTAATTGCTTTGCATCAGATAAATCGACTTGATGTAATCTGACATCAAACTTACATTGTTGTTTGTAGAAGTTGTATACAGTCTGTATTGAACTTTGGTTATCATGGTAGTCTGTGCTGATTCCTATATGAACCGGGTACTCCCAGTCAACACAGTTCTCAGTAATATACTCGTATGCCTTATTTAATGCTGTGACAGCTTCCTTACTTGCTATTGTACCGTTAGTGATAACCTGTATCTGTTCCACGTAGACTTGCTTTTCTATAATCTTATCGACTATATAAGTAATCATCTCTGGATGTAACATAGGCTCGCCGCCTGTCAATAATAGGAGTTCTATGTGTCTGTAGCGGTCAAATAAGGCATCTATAACCTCAGGGGCTATAACTGTACCCCTGTAGGCATCCATTGGCTCATTTGGCTCATAGCGCATACAGTGAGGGCAGTTAAGATTGCAGTCTCTTGTGATTTCTATTTCTAAGCCTGCTAAATGTAATTCATAATCCATAGGAACCTCCTTAACATTTGGAATAATCAAGCGGAAACTCTTTGGTATCATTAAGCCACTGCATATATTCTTCGACTCGGTCTGTTATTGTATAAAATGTCATAGTTATTGTTCCTTTCTTACTTTGATTTTGATATTGTCTGATTCATAAATTTCGTAGTTACCTTTGATTTCTTTAGGGGAACGAGTGAGAAGTTGATAGATTGAATAAGTAGAAGTATTATAGTATTCTGCTATTGCGTGAACATCTGAGAGATAAAACCATTTTCCTGTTGGTCTTTGCACTTGATAGCTCTTTATGTATTCTATAGCCTTGTGATGTGGCTTGTACAAATACTCTAAGTTCATAGCAAAGTTAACGTCTATCGTTGAGTTTCTGAGTACTTTTAATTTGTGATGAACTTCGAGAGGACAGTTTAGAATTTCAAAGTCTGGTTTCTGGCACCAAACCTCTGCTACCAGTCTGTGAATGTAAAATTTTTTCTTCTTTCCTTTTTTGCAGGGAAATACGGATAAGTAGTTGTTGGATTCAAGCTGAGGTGTTAACAGATGCGGAACTGTTCCTGTAGTAGAAATGACGTTTCCGTACTGAGAAACAAAGACGTTGGTGTATCTTGGATATTGGTAGAATTTTTCATCAGAGAAGAGTTTCATAAACGGCTTGCCTTTAGCTGTAACTGTTCTCGCAACCTGCTTCTCCGGGAGTTTTTTGGTAGTAGGCTTCTTCATCATAGCAGATCACCTCTTATTTTGTAGCCTAAATCTTCAAGCTGTGACTGATGATAGGTTCTGGAAGCAAGAGAACAGGTCATCTTTCTGGAAGTAGGTACTACCTTGACTAGGTTGTTCTCTATCTTAGAGATTCTGTACAATGCACTACCACTGTAGATAAAATCATTCTTTTTCATAATAAGAATCATTCCTTTCTTAGTATTAGTATAGTAAGTATAATGTCTAACATATTAAGACATCAGGACGACATCTTAATCATTAGTTTTTGAAGCTATATTTATTAAAAGTGGAGGTTCAACTTTTTTCAAAAAGGTTCATTTCTGTACCCTCAAAGAATTTTTCTGCTGCTCTTTTAATCTCTGCAACAGCGTACTCTACATCCATCTTGCTGAAATACTCAATGCCGTATCTTTTCTTGTGATTCTTGGCTCTGGTTTCAGGATTCTTTACTTCATCAAACCTTGACAGCAGGTCAATCATCTGGGCTTTACAGAAGATGCAGTTCTGATACTGTATAAGGAAATCAGTAAGACTTCTGAACTTCACTGGAAAAGCGTCTTTTTCTTCCTTGTATATCTTTTCCAGCTCATCATTGTATCTTTGATGCACTTTATCAAGGTTCTTTAGTGCTTTGTCCAGACGTATGTACCAACCATGAAACTGCTTTTCAATGTCATTACTTGTCAGGCACTTGCTTCTCAGCTCCAACCTTGCATATGCCGGGTCTCTGCCGCCGCTTTCTGCTTCCTTGTCGTAGTTTTCACACTCGAAGCGTTTATTCTTGATTGCTACAGAGAGTTGCTTCTGAGAGAACAGATTCCTGCTGTCGTAGCAGTTTTGGACATTATAGGTTACTGCAAGGGCAGAGATGAGGTATCTGTTAAGTTTGGCATAATCCCTGTAATGTTCCGGGTCAAACGAATCGAATCTCATATCGAAGCGGCTAAGACTGTATGACTCTATGCCTGCGCCGCCCAGAATCGTGTCAAAAGCTGTTTTAAACTCATCATAGGAGAATAAGTCACCTACTAGCTTGTTGGCGTTTATTTTGCTGTAGGATAAGTTTTCTCTGCTGGACAGAGTGTCAAAACAGGGGGCTATACTTTCGTCTATGTCTGTTACTGGCAGACTGATAAGTGACAGCGTGTGAATGCTCCCAGTGAGTTGATAATTGTTTCTTTTGTTTACATTCATTTTCTATAAACCTACTTTCTTTAGTACTGCGTGATAGTGTTTGGGAGACTGCTATAGACAATCATTGTGACCACATCCCTTCTGTTATAATGATTATAATATATATAGAACAAGGAAGAGACAGAAATATCCCTGCCTTGGAGTTTTTATATTCAACTGTAGTTTGGATAATCTTGTCCGAAATGGACTGGATTTTGCTTAGAAATATTTTATTATTTCACATTGTAACACTTTGAAATACGAAAGTCAACAAAAATTTGAAAAAATTTAAAAAAATTAAAATGTTCGAAAATGATAAAAATAGTACAGATAAAGAATTCACATAAGTTTAATGTATCTAACTTATGCAGACGGAACCGAGAATCTGGAACCGTAGAGTATAAAAGAAAAAATAAATTTGGAGTAGAAAAGCACAGAAATATAATATAGTTTTATCGACTTATTTTTGGACTCGGTATCGAAACAGACCAGCATACACAGTTTTTCCAGATTTATAAACCCTCTCAGGGCATAAGTACCCCTAGTTTGATACAAAAAAAAGAGAGGTTGTCCACCTCTCTTATGATGCGCCTGCAATGGCAAGTAGATTAATGATTACTACTATAAGAACAAATATACCGCCAAAGACAAAGAGTTTCTGTTTATCTGTAGCCCCGTTCTGATTCATCCATTTTGCTAAATCTGACAGACTGAAAAATAATATAAGAATAACTGCTGTTAAAAACATACTACCGTACCTCCTCAAACTGAACATTGCAATCCATACAGAGTACCCTTAATGTTTTTGTGGCTCTGAAAGAGTTTCCGCAACAAGGGCAAATGTATTTTCTTGTACTGCTGGGCTTCTTTGGTCTTGCTATAGGTGCTGAACCTGAGCCAGCTTTGCCGCCAGAGATTCCTATGCTGTAAGCTGTCTGCCTGACAATCTGTATATCTTCCAACTGATTTATAATGCAGAAGTCTAAGGTCTTTTCTGTAGGCTCTGTGATTGTCCAGCCATAAGTTTCGTGCCTGCTAATCTGTAAACCTCTTTCTTCGGCTAATGCTTTAAATCTCTTGTTGTGGTAGATACCTCTGTTAGATGTATCTTTGATATTATTCTGTAATGCGTACAAGTGACAACCTTCATGTATCAGTGTAGCAACTATATTTTCAATCGGTCTGTTGAGATAATCAGCAGATAGATTAAGTTCGTGTGTTGCTACTGTATCATTGTGCCATACTTTGTTGACTGATACATGACCGTAAGCACCTACAGTACTCTGTATAGTTATTGTTGGTACTTCCAGTTCATTGTTGAAGTATTCTTCATTGATAAGTTTGAATACTTTGTTTAAGTACTGTGCTGTTCTCTGATAGTTTGTAAGTTTCTTCATATGAGTACCTTCTTTCTTTATTTGATACTCATATTGTACACTAAAGTGTACTTATAAACAAGAATAAAAGTACACAAAAGTATACTTGTTTTATTGTGACGATTGTATACTAATGTGTACTTAAGTTTAAACTGATTCCGGCGGGATGTATTCCATAATATCACTGGGCTGACAGTTTAAGATTTCACAAAGATACATGATAGTGTCTACAGCTACGTTTGCGTTGTTGCTAAGTCTACTAATAATAGTAGGAGAAATTTTATAAGTCTCTCTCAAGTCTCTTTTTTTTATATTTTTTGTTTGCATAAGATTCCATAATTTTTCATAACTAATGATTCCTTTATATTGTTTTTCACGCTCTGCCATGTAATCACCTCCATATTTATATAGTACACGATAGTGTTCTGAATGTCAATTGAGAATATTGTACACTTTTGTGTAAAATATCAAAAACAATAAGTATACTTTTGTGTACAATTGACAATTGACTATAAGTACACAATAGTGTACAATAAAGTCATCAAATGAAACAACACAGAAGCAACCAGAACAGCCGAAAGCGTCCACAAACTTCAAGCCATATACCTGTGAGTGAACAGTACAGTAACAATAGTCAGGAAGATGCTTGAAGGGTTGCAACAAATCAGGAGGACAAAGATATGTGTAGAACAATGAAAGAATTAGAGAGAGTCGTAGCAGATTACAGAAGCATGAAAGCCATGAAAGAACAGATTGATGCAGAGGTTAAAAGTCTTGAATATGAAATCATCGGCTATATGGATGCTAATGAAAAGCTGACAGAGACAGGCAATGATTTTACAATCAAACTTTCCACCTGTGAAAGAAGAACAGTTGACACAAAGAGACTTGAGGCAGACTTAGGAAGCCTTGCAGAGTATCAGAGAATCAGCCAGTACAGAAGATTATATGTTAAATAAATATTCATCCTTGCGGTGGAGGTTAACCGCTGAAAGGTGAGAACATGATTAAATATGCAATGATTAAAGCTATTCTTTCAGCACTGGCTGTAACTGCTCCCATAGCAGAGACAACCTATCTTGATACAGGTATTTATTATTCTGATATTCAGTCAGTAGTTGATTCTGAAGGTGAAGAGTGGGGCTATGATGCAGAACTGGCAGACGGTACACCTGTAATTATTACATTTGATTCTCAGAATACAGACAGCCGTTATGATGATGTGATAACAGGGCTTACAGAGATAAAGGGGTAACGAATAGCCTATGAATAGATTAATGACTTATGAACAGTGGCTAGAGCTGTTCAAACGACAACTGAGAAAATATATTAAACACAAGCTGGCACAGGTGCTTTACGGAATATCAATGTTTATGATTCTGACAGTGCCGCCGCTGGCAATGATAATCCATTGGATATTAAGGGGGTGAGGCTATGGATGTGTTGCAAGTACTGTTCAGCTTGTGGACAGGAAACAGATGTACAGCAGGATTGCCAGAAGCTATTGAGAAGCTGACAGCAGAGGAACAGCAGGAAATCAGGGCTTACTGTGAGAACAATGAACGTCAGGCATTTGATGTAGGTTTCAAGACAGCAGTACAGCTATGGAATCAGCTTGATAATACAGGAGGAATCATGAAATGAAAGAAGCTATTATTTATTTGCTCTTTGATAATTGGTGCAACTCTGGACATGAACCGGAGGTGATAGAAGCCATGAAAAAAGCTATTCAGAATCCTACAGAAGATACAATTTTTGAACTTTCTTCTGTAGTAGAAGCAAATGCTTTTAAAGCCGGGGTCAGAAGTTGCTTACAGATGATGCACTGTTTATTTATCGAAGAATAGGAGATACATATGTTAGAAAAACTGTATGAATTATGGTCTATTGAAAAAAGAGTAAGTGTAACGATTATAAGTGTAGGTTTAAACTGTACTTTTACTACTGTGATAGAAAACATCTATAAAGGTGAAGATTCAGTAGTTCTTGAGTTTGGTGATAACAATATGAAGTTAGACGTAACAGAGAACTGTACGTGCAATGAGTATGAAATGACTGTTGTTTATAATGAGACAATTATAACTATAAACTGGGAGGAAGATTACATATGAAATATTATACAGTGATTGTCGTAAAGATTGATGCTTTTGAGTCTCAGATCGTTAATGAAAGACACTTCGGAAATTATGAAGATGCAGAAGAATTTTCAAGGAATGTACCGCAGGGTACAGCTTGTATGATTGCTGAGTTGAAAAGCCCTCTCATTTGAGGGCTTTCTTGGCTCTGATAAGCGTTGATTTGCTGATTCCTGTCATTTGTTCGACTTGTTTATAGGAATGAGATTCTAACAGGTCTAAAGCGTGTTGCACCTGCTGCCGGGAATACTTTTTCGGTCTGCCCTCAGTAAAATCCGGGTTCTGTCGTGCAATGGCTTTTCCAGTCTGACAGCGTTCAATAATCTGATTCCTTTCAAGTTCTGCTACTGCTAGGAGAGTAGTTATGAAGAACTGTCCCATAGCTGTATCTTCCAGCAAGCCGACGTTGAGAACATGGACAGAACACTTTTTCAGGAACAGATTCTTTACTATCTTGATTCCTTCTTCTGTGTTCCTTGCAAGCCTGTCCAGTTTACTTACTACAAGCATATCATTTTCCTGCATCTGTCGGATAACTTCATTGAATACAGGTCTATCAGTAGTAGTTCCTGTGTATGCTTCCTTATAAATATGAGCATCACTGTACCTTGAAAGAATTTCCTGTTCCTGAGCATCAAGAGAATTACCATCTTTAGCTTGCCCCTTGGTTGATACTCTACAATATCCGTAAATCATGTTCATTTTCTCCTTTTGTTAGTGACACTAAGTTATGACACCTCTGTATACTGCTATTTTACGTCACTTCGAGAGAAGTGTCAATACTTTTAAGTTATGAAACTCTACAAGGGAAGAAAAAAGCCTGCAATGCAGACTTACAAGTGTTGGTCTTTGTTTGAGGGAGTGTACTGGCAGATGTCCTGTATCTGGCAGTCGAAGATACGACAGAGGTCATTTAACGTTGTAGTGTTCATAGGTTTATTCTTGCGTAACTTGTCAATAGTAGCACTGGAAACATGATATTGAGTAATCAGCGTATAAGTTGATTCAGTTGAATTTTTAAGAGTATTCCAGAACGGACTGTATTCTATCAACGTTAGTTCCCCTTTCAGTAAGATAAAATAAGGATAAATGATAGTTATATTGTTGACTATAGTCAGAAAGATAACTATAATTATTTCTAAGGAGGAACAAAATGTGCAAAGTATAAAGAAAAAGGAGAGATATTTTTATGCATATGAATTATGTCAAAGAAGAAGATGGCTGGATATTTGGTGAATGTTCAGAGTGTAATATGATAATGAAATTCCGAAAAAATACTCTGCGATATGAAGCTAAAATGGGAACTTATTTTTTTGAAGAAGATGTTCAATGTTTTTGTGGGGCTGTGCATAAGTTTATTGCATATGCACCTATTGAGAAAAAAGAAAATAATATTGCAGGATTAAATTATTCTACACCGGCAAGGAATGTTCCTCATTGTCCTACTTGCGGCTCAGAGAATGTAACTAAGATTTCTTTAGGTTCAAAAGCTGTAGGCGGTGCTATGTTTGGTATCTTTAGTAGTAATATAAGGAAAAGCTACAAGTGTAATAACTGTGGCTATAAATGGTGATGAGTATGGAATATTTTAAGAAAATACAATGTTATAAACCTAGTATAGGAATTATAGATGCACCGGTAAATATAGAAGAAGTTGCATTATTACAAGATTCTGTTGATAAAAATATGTTAGGACGTATAAAATTTATCAACTATTCAAAAGGAACGATTGTAGCAATATTTGTAAGATTACGTGCGGCTAATATTGCAGGTGAGGCTGTTACACTGGAAAAGGAACGATTTATCTATCAGGATATGAAAATAAGTTCTGGCGAATTATACGGCAATAGAATCCCTATTTCGTTGCCAGCAGATGCTAGATATTTTTCCGTACAGTTAGAAAAAGTGGTGTTTGATGACGGAGAAGTATGGGATGCGTTAAACAAATCAACTTGCAAACTTTTACAAAAAGAGATTAAAGTGCCGGAAGATATAAGGGAAAAGATTCGTCGAGAATTAGAAATTCATGTGTCTGATTTAGAGTATGTACATTACTTTTATGAAGAAAGTGAAGGATTCTGGGAATGTACTTGCGGAAAAGCTAATAGTAATGTTAATAGAACATGTACTTTTTGTGGTAATTCGAGAAGTTCTCAAAGACAATATCTAACGGAAGCTAAAATTTCTGAATTAGTTGCAGAAAAAAATAAAGAAATCGAAGAAGAGAAAAGAAAAAAAATACTGGTAGAAGCAGAAAGAAAACGTCAAAAAGAAAATGAAAAACGTAAACAGGAAGAAGAGTGGGAGAAACACCAACAGGAAATTCGTGAACAAGAAATTATATTAGAAGAAAAACGAAAGAAAAAGAACAAGAAACTATTAATTGGTAGTGTAGGTATTATTTTATGTGCAATATTATGTTGTATATGTGCTCTGCGATATACTAAAGAAAAGAAATATCAGCAAGGAATACAGTTGGAAGTTGAGGGAGAGTATGCACAAGCAGAGCAGATATTTTTATCAATAAAATCGTATAAAGATTCTTCTGAAAGATTAAGCGAATTATACGAAAAACAAGAGGAAACATGGAAAAAACAAATTGTAGAAGATAAAGAACGGCTTAAAGAAAGATTTTCACATTATGATGATGAAGACTGGAGTGATGACGCAACAGAAACTTTTGCAGAAGTACTTTCTTATATGGGAAAAAGTTTGCAATTTATTCAAACTAATTCTAACTTTGAATTAGTTAAACCAGAAGATGCAAAGGACAGTGAAGAACATGGTTATGAATTTGGAGAATATGTTGTAGAATTTGACTATGAGATATTTGGAAGCTATTTTGATTCGGCAGAATTACATTTTGATGAAAATAATATTCTTTGTGGAGTTCGCTTTTATGGCTGGTGGGAGTTCTTTTATGCAGGGGATGTAGATGAATTGTTAGGTCAGGAAAGTGAATGTGAAGAAAAAGGTGACGACGATTATTATAGCTGGAACATTAAAGATGAATCTTTGTTTTCGAAAGTAACCTTTAGTTGGGGGAATAATACATATTATAAAGTGACCTTTCAATTATGAAAGAGTTAAAATGGGTTGTTAGATTAGAAAACGAAGTACACAAAAATTAAGGTGTGAAATTTAACTTTTTTTAAGGAAGCTGAGAAGATAAAGTTACCCTTAAAATACTGGGTTTATTTGAGTATACAGAACAAGGAAGCTGTCTGCAAGGTTCAGTGATAAAATACTTGTCTGGAACAGAGCAGATGATTTTAGGATGATATACTCGAATAAACCCAGTATTATTTTATAAACTTCTAAGAACTGTTTGTACTTCCAGAATGACAAGAGATATGTTATACTTACAGTGTTGTCCAACCGATACCCGGCAACGGGAGGAGGTGAGCGTTATAAACACTTTAATTACCTTTATCGTCACTGTTGCGGCAGGTGTGACTTGCCATCTCATCTGCAAATGGTTAGACAGACACGACAGGGACAACAAATAGCCTAGTGGTTTCTTATCCACTGTAATAAAATAAGAAGAAAGCCCAAGGAGTTGCCGCTCCAAGGGCTTTCATTCTTTTTGTTATAAACACTTTAATACCTTTTGCCTACTGGCATTATAGCATATGCAGATCATGAAATCAATATGCAAGTGATTCCGAAACAAATAAAAAAGAGTAAACTATCCCCTTGGTTTATGCCTTGTTTTCAAAAAATGGCTCAGTTGATAGGTTTATTGTCCCTAGTAAGTATACATCCTTGGCTATTGCTAGTTTTGCAATGCTTAACATTGTCGGATACACTAACGACATCTCAAAAACGAGTGTAGGGATGTTTCCTTGCTAGAGATATATTTTATGAAGATATGTTCTCATATATCTAAGAATCTGTCAACCAGAAAAAGATTCAATCCATCATAAACACCAGTATTTTAAGTCGGTAGACCGGAAGGCGAAGCCTGAGGTCTGAACACATGAAAGTTTTTTCAGCGCTACTTTCTACACTCGGCGGTTAAGCGCCTCGCCTAAAGCAGCTGCTTCTGAAAAAATTTTGCGTTCAGACGTTGATTGTTTTTGTTGGTGAAAAGTTTCCACCAAAATAAAAATTGTACATATATCTTTATATATAAAAAATATTTGTACCTTTTTTTATTAAGTAGAAAAAATATTATTCGAAGTTGAACGAATGAGCGAAGCGAGTGAGAGAAAACTATAAGACCCTCATGGCTCGCATAAGTTAAAGAAAGGAATGATTACAATAGCAAAGCAGAAAAAATCCTACTATATAAAGGTGACGTTACAAGTGAAATAGTAGGTCTGATTGAGTACACAGCCAGAGAATTTATTTTTCGGACATAGCTGGGAAAGTGTTCCTCTGGAAACAGAGATTGATTTCTGAGAGATATATTCGAATAAAGTCAGCAGTATTTTATAAAGTTTTTGAGTGAGAAAAGTTGTGCATTTCCCATTCACCCTTCATGGCGAATGAGGATGTGTCACAAGTGGACATGCCTTTAGTATGCGGAGGGAATACGTTGAGGGAGTAGAAACTATCGACATCCTTGGAAAAATGTACATAATGATGGGGTATCAAAATACTACCTCATCTTTCAGAAGCAGACTCACAAATTGCCCCAACAGTGTTCACTCACCCACAATTTGGCACTGTCAGAACAGTAGAAATTGATAACGAAGTGTGGTTTGTAGGTAAAGATGTAGCAGAAGCTCTAGGTTATTCTGATCCTAGAAGTGCAATTTCAAAGAAGATTGAGAATGAAGATAGAGGTGTTGCTAAAATGGCAACACCTTCCGGAACACAGCAGATGACTATCATCAACGAATCCGGTCTCTACTCTCTCATCCTTAGTAGCAAACTTCCATCAGCAAAAGAGTTTAAGCACTGGGTTACAGCAGAAGTATGAAAGACAGGGGCATAAAAAGGGAGAGGGAAAATTTTACCCTCCCGGAATTTCCAATGATAATATAAATCCACTCATAGAATGAGCTTATATTATAACTGGAAGTAGCGGATGCACTGAATTTCCTTTCTTATTAAATATAGTGGTTTTGAGTAAGTGTTACTCAAAGTTACTCAAACTAAAAGTCTGAAAAGCCTTGATTTTACGGCATTCTAGGGGTAATGAGTACGGGTTCAATTCCCGTCATCAGCTTTTTTTATTGCTTAAAAATAAAGGATTTTTTGAACTTCAGTAACTCAAAAGTAATCAGAACAGAAGTTTTGATATACTTCTAAGAACTGTTTGTACTTCAAGAATGACAAGAGATATGTTATACTTACAGTGTTGTCCAACCGATACCCGGCAACGGGAGGAGGTGAAGTCTATATGGAGAATCTTGCTATTTCTTTTCTTGTCTGCCATAAAAAATAAGAAGAAGCCCCCAGTATTCGCGCTGGTATGCTCCCCGTCAAGAGGACAATAAAAAATAATAAATTTTTGTATCGTCAG
>NZ_JAJDMJ010000003.1:0-152621 GCF_020593585.1 Blautia sp. DFI.6.71 | reverse complement strand
GAAGTGTGGCAACACATGGAGCTGACTGTTACTAATCGGGTGAGGGCTTGACCAAGAATCGCAGGAAGAATGAATCTCAAGGAAATGTCAACATGTATGTAGTTTTGAAGGTACAATGAGAAACCAGCTAACAGTTAGCTGGTTTTTTTGTGTAAAAATGAATATACGGGTATACTTACCATAAGTATCTGATAAAAATAAGGATAGCCACTCTTTGGATGAATAATCTGTAGAGTGGCTTTTATGCTGTATATATAAACATATAATAAAATTGCGGGAGCTGCAAAGTGTGGAGTAATTCGTGGGTATCAAGTTAGGGGAAAAATACCTTTTGATCCGAACATTATGTAATAGGAAGTAATATGAAAAAATCACAATAGAAAAAATATAACCTGAAAAAATCATTGGCAAGAGGAATCCAGCGGTGTGGCGATCAATCTGGAAATCCTGGATGCATCACAGAGTCAGCTGACGCAGAATGAACAGGTGAAAAACATGATCGATAAAGGATGTGATGTGGTGTGTGTCAATCTGGTCGACCGTACAGATGAGGGGATTGAGGCTGTAAAGAATGAGGAAATGCTTGGAACGGTTTATAATGATAAAGAGGAGCAGGCGCGTGAAATACTGAATCTTGCATTTGTAATCGCAACGGATGGAGATAAGAGTGATATTCCGTTGATCGACGGAAAATATGTGCGCACGCCATATCATAAGCTTACGTTGGAAAATATAGAAGAGTCTGAGTAATTTCTCTGATCCGGTATTTATAGTAATTCTGTAAATAAAAAAGGCTGTTGTTAATGACAGCCTTTTTATTGAGCATTTCTGATTAAAGTGTCTGGATATAAGATAATAATTCAGCTTTCTCAGCTGCGCTTAATTTATTTCCTGCTGTAAATGCAGCGATGAAATCTTTGATGGCTCCGTTGTAAGAATCCTTTACAATCTCCTGGGCATAATTTTCATAGAATTTCTTTGAGGTGACAGATGGAATATAGATAGCTCTTTTTCCGCTCTTGTCAATATTCAAAAAGCCCTTCTGTGCCAGACGGGAAAGAAATGTGTTTACTGTCTGTTTCTTCCATGCTTTCTTTTCTTCCTCATTAAAGTGAACCATAATCTCAGAAAAAGTTGCAGGTGTTTCTCTGGTCCATAAATATTGTAAAATATAAAATTCTGTTGCGCTCATTGCATTTCGTACCATTATTATAAGTCCTCCTTATCAGTGTAGTGATGTGTACTCTGGGGGTTATTAAAATTTTTATTGCCAGGTAAATACTTTTGTTTCTGGTAATCGTGGATGTTCAGCAGTCCGTTGAATGGAAAGTCTCCGAACAGTTAACAGTAATTAAAAATAGTAGCGGAAAAGTACACATGGTACTATAAACAAACAGATGTGGAAAAGTTTTATCCGACATCTGTTTGTTATTTTAATATAAAAGTATAAATATTACTAGACGTAGAAATAGACA
Organism: Blautia sp. DFI.6.71; assembly: GCF_020593585.1. Classification (NCBI taxonomy): domain Bacteria; kingdom Bacillati; phylum Bacillota; class Clostridia; order Lachnospirales; family Lachnospiraceae; genus Blautia; species Blautia sp. DFI.6.71. Next base: position 151,146 of record NZ_JAJDMJ010000003.1, on the reverse strand, counting down.
AAAATGTAAGTGAAAAATAGGTTAATTTATCAATTACGGAGTCTTTATGTTAATAATTGCGAGAGCAGTGCAGGGACAGATTATACAGTAGCCTCTCGGATCATGCAATATTGTTTCAGACCAAAGTGAGGTTTTTCCACTATCCCGTATGTTTTAAATCCGAAGTGTTCATAAATAGGAACGTTATTGGGATTATGGGTTTCCAGAGAAATCAGCATCTTGTGTTTCTGGGCATAATTTATCACCTCATCCATCAGAAGTTCTGCCAGTCCATGATGCTGGTGTCCAGGGTCTACTGCAAGATAGATCACATGGAGACGCTCTGTCTGGTGAAGCTGATCTGTCCAGCTTGAGTTCAGGTAGTCCTTGCCCTGAATGAAATTCCAGAAGGTTTTCAGGCTTGGATCTTCTTTGATCAGCCATCCGTCAGTGGTAAGTGCAGCTCTGGCCTCTGTGAGACAGTAGTGCAGAAAATTGTAAGGTTCGCTTTCGTCAGAAACAACCAGGATACTGTTCAGTTCGCTGCTGTCAGAATAAATTTCGCATGTCTGAAAGAACTCCGTCAGATCGCAGGAAAAGAGCTCCGGCAGAAGTCTTTCTCTGGTGTCATCATCAGGAATCAGGGTATGATACAGCGGATCCTGTGCGAAACAGACCGTTAACAGTTTCTGTAATCGTGGTAAATCTTCTTCCTGTACTCTGTACAAATTATCACTTTCCATGGTATGTAGTAATCTCCTTATTTATTGCCGGGAACATTGCTGTTCCCGGGAGTGGTAATGTTTTTTAAAAAGACAGTAGATTATTATAGATGTTATCCAACATCGCAGACAGCTTATTAACGGAGGTGTTTAAGTAGCGGATATCGTCCTTATAATAAGCCTTCTGTCTGCGCAGGGCAGCTTCCAGACGACGGATCTCACTGTCGAGTTCCGGTGTTTCTTCTTCCATGCGCTGCTTCAGTTTCTGCACGATCCCGTAGAGATTTTCGTGATGCATAATACGTCCGGCACCCCACATCAGACGGTCTTTTGGCTGGTGAAGAATGTATTCGGTGAAGTGATAGTAAACTTCTTCATCGAAGAGAAATGCGTACATATTATTGTCTACTCGATAGAGAGCCTTCAATGCATCTGTAATATTTCCCTCGGATAAAGCCCGGCTGGCTTTTTCCAGCTGTCGAATATTTTTGGAGGCAGCTTCCTGTGGGAAAATTACTTCATCTTGCCAGTTGAGACGTACCAGATAGTCTTGTGCCTTGCGGAAAGTTTTCAGCAGCTCCAGTCCGGCATATTCCCATTTGTGGCGGAAAGCAATGCGGGCGTCGGAGTCTGAAAGTGTGGCATATTCCGCATTAATCTGGCAGATTTTGTCATAAATATTTTCGGCAGAAGCGATAATTGTCTGCAGGTTTCTGAGCAGAACATTCTGCTCAGGATCAGCAAATGAGAGTGCATTTTCGTGGATACTTTCTGCGACCGCGTTCATGGTATTGCTGAAATTCATCGGTGGCAGGACAAGTCTGTCAATGGCCATGATCAGTTTCAGATAGCATTCATGATGAAACTGATAGACAGCTTCCTGGTAAACATCCTGATTATCATATTGGGAATGATAATAATTCTGCATGAAGGGCCCGGCACTGAAATCATTGACTGTGGATGGGATACCTGCGATTGCCATGGAGAAATCATCAGACCATGTCTCGATGGGAGAGAGAACCGTGATCCCGTCAGGATATGCTTCCTTCGGGACAGTCAGGCTGTCTGTAAACTGTCTAATGAAATCTGCATATTCATAGGTACAGCGGATGGCATCCTGTCTATTGTGTGCGTGTGCAGGAAGTTCAAAGTTCAGGTCTGCAATCACTTTACCCTGCCAGTCAGGATGTACGCGGAATACCTGATTGTAGGCTCCTGTAGACCAGTCGTATTTGGAATCAATGATTCCCCATTCCTCGGCAGCCATTGCACAGAAAACGAGAGTGTGGGCAGGCTTATAGCCGCCCTTTACCAGTGAACGGGCAATGCCGAGCATCATGGCGACTGCTGCATTATCGTCCTGGAATCCATCGAAATAGGAATCATAGTGTGCAGACAGCAGGATCATAGAGTCTGTCTCAGTACCCTGTATTTTACCTGTGATATTGCCTGCTGTTGTATCCGGGATCACTCTGGAACGGGCATCCAGTGATACTTTTAATGAGGATCTGCGTAATAAAGCAGCATCCTGTTCCAGAGTGTTATGGGTATCTTCTGAATCAGTGGTGTTGTCTTCGCAGGCGGAAATTTTATTTCGGAGAGAACGCTTCAGGATACGTGCATCTGCCTGAGACAGAGAGAATGCAGGTGCGAAATCAGGACCTGCGATATCCTGTGCATTCAGCGCAGACTCTGCGATTTCTCCGTAGCCGTTTGCCTGAACTGCGATCAGGGCAGCAGCGCCGCGCAGATAAGCCTGATAAACAGGGAAGCTGATCCACCATTCGTCTCGCTGGTTGATCTCAACCATAACCAGCTTTCCTTTTACGTTTATGCCTTCATAATCTGCAGCAGTTCCTTTTCCCAGATAAACGAGTTCGTAATCTTCAAATCCGTCTGTCTCGAAATTTGTCTGATATCCGCCCATCTGAAAGGTGTGTTCCTGCCCGTCATCATCTGTAAATTTCAGGACTGCCTTCTCGAATTCCCATCCGTCCAGTGAGAATGTATCTCTGGTTACATCGGTAAGTCCGATAGCTTTCATTTCCCTGTATAACATATCTCCTGTAGCTGTTTCAGCAGCGGAACCTGCAGTACGATAGCCCAGAACAGGGTTTGTTTTCTCTTTTTCCATGCGTCTGGCAAGCTGGTAGGACCAGTCTGTGTCAATGCAGGAAATACAGGAATCTTCAATGTTCAATGTAATCGCCTCTTTCCTGACAGTTTGTATAATATGATCAGATATGATCAGTGCCGGAAATATCAGGGTACTGATCTGTCTGTGGTTTATGATTTTATACTGGAAATATTTTAGCATAGAACAGCAGCAGGAACAAGACAACAGTTGTTGAGAAAAAAGCTATTTTCTGTAAAGATACTGATATTGAAAAGAAAAAATAATTTTGTTATACTTCACTTTATTGAGGTGAATAAATATGGAAGTATTGTTGGCAGGAAATACAGGATATGTAACAGAAACTTTTATAGAAGAATCATTTCCTGAATGTGATGTAGTTGTACTGGGAAATGAGATGCTGAAATCAAATCGAAAAAAGAATATATTATCTCGTCCGTTCATAAAAGATGAGAAAGAACTGAAAGAGATTTTCGAAACATATGAGTTTGAAAGAATTGTTTATTTTTCCAATTATCTGACCATGCATGGAAGGATGACCGGAGAACTGGAACAACTGAGACAGATACTTCAGTTATGCAAAAAGAATAAGGAAATAAGAATGTTGTATCTGACCGGGCAGGAGAGCATTTATAATATTACAAGTGGAAAAACACTTCTGGTATCCGCAGCAGAAAATGTAGTTATGGAATATGGAAATATGTATCAGATAAACACCAAGATTCTGAGAATTCCTCATTTATATTCAGCGGTATACACACAGGACTTTTTTTATAAGCTGTTTACAGAGGCAGAAGAAAGCGGAAAAATTGTTTTTGAGGAATCACCGGAACAAAATATTTATTTTGTATGTATGGATGATCTGGCAGAACTGCTTTATAAAGTATATGACAATTGGGGAAAAGAACGCTGTCTGAATGTTCCGGATTGTTTCAGGCAGAGTTTCAGTGATCTGGAAAAAGAAATCAGAAAGACAATTCCCGGTAAACTGGATATAAGATATCAGAACAGCGGTCAGATTTATAAGGTACAGCCGGATGATCAGATTATAAGACATGAATATGGGTGGTTTCCAAAGATATCTGTTTTTGAAGATATTCCCGGGATGTATCAGGAGTATAAAAAATTATCAGATTCAGATTTCGGACATTTTGCAAATATCAGGAATTGGATATCAAAAAATACTTTGCTGATCCACATTCTGGAATTAATCTCAGGATTTATTTTATTTGAATTTCTAAACAAATATACAGGAACTTATGCTCAGTTTAAAATGATTGACCTGAGACTTGTATTTATTGTATTTATGGGAAGTCTTTATGGAATTAATTATGGAATATCAGCAGCTGCGTTGGAAACTTGTTCTTTGATTGCAGCGTACAGGCAGGAGAATGTAAACATATATACTTTGTTTTATGAGGCTTCTAACTGGATTCCATTTATTTTTTATTTTGCCGCAGGTGCTGTCTGTGGTTATATAAGGCTGAAGAATAAAGAGGATATAGAATTTGTAACAAAAGAAAACAGACTGATCAAGGAAAAATTTTTCTTTATGCAGGAAATGTATCAGGAGACCCTTCAGGATAAAAGACAATATAAGAAGCAGATTCTCGGAAGCAGGGACAGCTTTGGAAAAATTTTTGATATAACAAGAAAGCTGGATGTGATACAGCCTCAGAAACTGTTTATGGAAACCATAAGGGTAATGGAAGATGTTCTGGAAAATCATACAATTGTACTTTATTCACTGGATTCATGGAAACGTTTTGGAAGGATGGAAGTGTCATCACCTGAAATTCGCAGAAAAATGCCGAATTCTATAAGGATTGAAGAGTATCAGAATGCGGTAGAAACGCTGGAAAAGGGTGAGGTCTGGAGAAACAGGGAACTGCTTGCCGGATATCCGGCATATATCGCAGGGATAAAGAGAAATGGAGAACTTGTAATGCTGGTATTTATTCAGGATGCAGCCAGTAGTCAGATGACATTGTATTATCTGAATCTTATCAAAATTTTATGCGGTCTGGTAGAAGTTTCTCTGCTGCGTGCACTGGAATATCAGGAAGCAGTCAGAGACAGGGAATATCTGGAAGGAACTCATATATTAAAAACAGAGTATTTTATGGAAAGGCTGAAGTTATTTCATTCCATAAAAGAACAGAAAATAGGATCATATGCTCTGCTGCAGATTGAAAATCCGGAAATGACACTGGAGGAAACAGAAAGGATATTAAAAAATAAAATCAGAGAGAATGACATACTGGGAATATCGGAGGATGGACAACTTTATCTGATACTGTCACAGGTGGATGATGCCATGTTACCGATAGTAATTGAAAGGCTCGAAAAGAACGGACTTCATTGCAGAGTGATTGACACCCGTAACGAAAGCAGGGTAGCTGAAGAATGATACAGAATATAACAGGGGTTGTTTTTATTATATTCCATATTATCTGTTGTGTTTTAGTATGGACAGGAATAAACTCCCATTTACTGAAGGTGAAGAGGTATCTCATATTACCTGTGATCTTTGTACCGGTATGGGGTATGATCTGTGTATTGCTTCTGCATTTCCAGATATTTTTTCACCAGGATAAAAAGCGTGAAATCGGAATAGAAAAAATGAAGATCAATGAAGAAATTTACAGGAGCATTATAGCACCGAAAGAAGAAAGTGACAGAAATATTGTGCCACTGGAGGAAGTGCTTCTTATTGATGAGGCCGCTATGAGGCGTGATCTGATTATGAATGTATTGAATGATGATCCGGAGAATTACATCGATATGCTTAAACAGGCAAGGATGAATGACGATGTAGAGGTTGTGCATTATGCGATCACAGGAATGGTAGAGCTGTCTAAGGAATATGAAAGCAGACTGCAGAAGATAGAATACAGATATGCAAAAGAACCGGAAAATCAACAGCTTATTTCAGAGTACTGTGATTTTCTTCAGGAGTATTTATCTCAGGGACTTCTAGAAGGACAGATGGAACTGGTGCAAAGAAATCAATATATAAAACTTCTGAAGAAAAAACTGAAATTTAAAGAGGATCTTCATACATATGTATGTCTGGCTGAGAATCAAATGCAGACGAAGGAGTATGAACAGGTGCTTAAAAGTCTGGAAAGAATGGATAAGAAGTGGCACAGAAATGAAGAATACTGGATACTCAGGATCAGATATTACGTAGAACTGAAACAGGGAAAAGAATTAAAGGAAACATTAGAGCAGATTCAGCAGGAACATATTTACCTGTCGGCGAAAGGAAAGGAGGCATTGGCTTTTTGGCAGGAATGATAAAATATTTACAGTCTTTTCGATTTAAGGGTCTGACTGTTATTCTGGGAGTTTTTCTGGCAATCAGTGTGGTGCTTTGGACAGAGCGTTCAGGAATTCAGTATCAGGCAGAGATCAAGAAGAAGGCATATCTGGACAGGGATACGGTTGTAACTGAAACACAGGCAGTCAAAAATATTGAGAGCAGTTGTCTGGTGCTGATGGACAGCAGTCAGGCAGACAGTGTGGTGGCATGGGAACAGTTTGAAAGAATTTTCATGGATATGAAAACAGGAGTAGATCTGGCAGATATCAGACAGAGTGAGATTCCTGATTTCTCAGGCTATGAAACAATAGTGGTGCTGATGTCGGATCTGAACCCATTGAAGGATGTAGTTATAAAGATTGGAAACTGGGTAGAAAAAGGAGGACGTGTTCTTTTTGCGTTAACACTTCAGAAGGATACATATGTTTCGCTCATTGAGCAGAAATTGGGAATTACAGACTCTGATTATGGAAATGTTCTGGTAGATAAAATCTATATTGATGATGATTTCATGATTGGAGGGGGAAGATCTTTCCAGATTCCGGATGCATATGATTCAGCATGGGAAGTAAGTGTTGGAGAAACGGCGAAGGTTTATGCATGGACAGATGATGAAAAGAAGGTTCCGCTTATCTGGGAAAACAGTTATGGAAAAGGTAAATTTGTAGTTGATAATTTTGGATTATGTGAAAAAGCCACAAGAGGATTTTTTGCGGCATCCTATAGCCTGCTGACAGATGTGATGGTTTACCCGGTGCTTAATGGATCTGTATTCTATCTGGATGATTTTCCATCTCCTGTACCGAGTGGAGATGGAACATATATCAAACGTGATTATGGTCTCAGCATCAAAGAGTTTTATACAAATATCTGGTGGCCGGATATGCTGGATATGGCAGAGGAACACGGTGTGAAATATACAGGTGTTATTATTGATAATTATGAGGATGATGTGTCCGGAGATGTTGTGGAACAGGAAGATGTGCAGAGATTTCAGTATTTTGGGAATATGCTGCTTCATCAGGGAGGAGAACTGGGATATCATGGATATAATCATCAGCCATTGAGCCTGTCAAATGTGGATTATGCAAATATCCTTCCATATAAAACATGGGAAAGCTATGATGCAATGAAAAAAGCCATGACAGAGCTGATACGGTTTGGAAAAGAGATGTTTCCGGGGACAGAATTGTCTGTTTATGTACCGCCGTCTAATGTGCTGTCAGATGAAGGGCGGGAAATGATCGTAAAAGAATTTCCGGAGATACGTACAATTGCAAGTAATTATTTTGTCGGAGATATGGCATATACACAGGAGTTTGAAGCCGCAGAAGATGGAATTGTGGAACAGCCCCGTATTATTTCCGGTGCAGTGATTGACGATTATATGGAACTTGCGGCTGTATCTGAACTGAATATGCATTTTGTCAATACACATTTTATACATCCGGATGATCTGCTGGACGAAGACAGAGGTGCCAGACTGGGATGGAAGAAACTGAAAAAACGGCTGGATGAATATATGGACTGGCTGTATACTTCAACTCCATGTCTGAGAAATCTTACTGCTTCCGAACTATCAGGCGCAATACAGCGGTATGGGGCACTGGTGATCGATAAGGATGTATCAGATCAGGAACTTAATCTTAAATTAGATAATTTTTATGATGAAGCTTATATTATGATAAGAATGAATGAAGGGACTCCGGGTAATATAGAAGGTGGAGAACTGACGCATATTACCGGAAATCTCTATCTGCTTCGGGCAAAAGAGAAATCAGTGAAAATAGAAATAAGGTGAGAGAATTGAGAATCTGTCTGGTTTTAGAAGGCTGTTATCCGTATGTACATGGTGGAGTTTCTACATGGATGCATCAGTATATCACTGTTATGAAAGAGCATGAGTTTGTGCTGTGGGTAATAGGAGCACATGCATGTGACCGTGGAAAATTTGTCTATGAACTGCCGGATAATGTGGTGGAAGTCCATGAAGTATTTCTGGATGATGCATTAAAACTGAAGGAACATGGAAATCAAAATGGACAGCTGCACAGAATCAATCATTTTTCGGAAGAAGAAACAAAGAGTTTAAGAGAATTGATGGAATGCAGTCATCCTGACTGGGAAGTATTGTTTCATTTATATCACGACCGGAAAATGAATCCGATGTCATTTCTGAAAAGTGAGCAGTTTTTAAATATATTAACAGAGAGCTGTCTGGAAAAATATCCGTATATTGCATTTGCGGACGCGTTTCATACAATGCGTTCCATGCTGCTTCCGGTTTTATATCTTTTGGGTTCTGAGGTTCCTCAGGCAGACACCTATCATGCGATTTCAACAGGATACGGGGGACTTCTTGCCTGCCTTGGAGGATATGTTTACAGAAGACCGGTATTACTTACAGAGCATGGGATATACACAAGAGAAAGGGAGGAAGAGATCATCAGGGCAAAATGGGTAATCCCATCATTTAAAAAACAGTGGATTTCTTTCTTTTATATGTTATCAGAAGCAATTTATAAAAGGGCTTTTCGGGTAACCAGTTTATTTACGAATGCGATGCTTACGCAAATACAGATTGGCTGTGATGCAGAGAAATGCAGAGTAATTGAAAATGGTATTGATTATGACAGGTTGTCACAGATCCCTCTGAAAGAGGAAGATGGATGGATAGACATAGGTGCGGTAGTCCGTCTCGCACCCATTAAAGATATAAAGACTATGATATATGCATTTTATGAACTTTCATCCAGAATGGAGAATGTGAGACTTCATATTCTGGGAGGGGTAGATGACGAGGAATATGCAGATGAGTGTTATGCACTGGTGAAACAGCTGGATATCAAAAATCTTGTTTTTACAGGAAGGGTAGATATTGTACAGTATATGAGAAAACTGGATTTTACGATCCTTACCAGTATATCAGAAGGCCAGCCATTATCCGTGCTGGAGTCATTTGCGGCCAGACGCCCATGTGTAACGACTGATGTAGGATGTTGCCGGGAACTTCTGAATGGAAAAGAAGGAGATAATTTTGGATGTGCCGGTTATTGCGTTCCGCCTATGTACAGGGATGGACTTGCTTTCGCTATGGAAAAAATGTGTGAATCCAGGAGAAGACGGATCAGAATGGGAAAAAGCGGACAGGCAAGAACTAAGGCATATTACAGGCATGAGCGCATGATCAGTGAATACAGAAAACTTTACAGGGAGGTGGAGGAAGCATATGGCAGGGATTGGATTTGAACTCAAAAAACTGTTCAGCAGAAGAGGGCTGTTTGCTTCTTTCCGCGCCTATGGATATGCAGGGATTATCTGTACCGGTCCCATGTTGCTTGGTATCGTACTTCTGCTGGGGGTTATGTTTTTGTGTGACAGGACAGGCGCTCCGAAACAGAGCAGAGAATTACTGGTCTGCATGATCACATATACACTTCTTGCATCATTGACGGTAACCAGTTTCTTGTCAATGGTAGTAACAAGATTTATTGCAGATATGCTTTATGAAGAAAAAAATGAGGCAGTTCTGTCATCTTTCTGGGGTTCGACAGGCTTAATGCTCATTGCAGGAGGAATTTTATATGGGATTTTTCTGATATTTTCCGGAGTTGGGCTTATAGATAAGTTTTTATGTTTTGAGTTGTTTGGAGAACTGATCGTTACATGGAATGCGATGAGTTATCTTACTGCAATTAAAGATTACAGAGGAATTATGTTATCCTTTCTTGCTGCGATCGCTGTTACTTTTCTTTCGGGAGCTTTATTGTTGTTTCTGGGAATTTCCCATGTGGAAGCATTGATGGCTGCGGTATGCATTGGATATGGGATCATGCTTTTATGGGATGTTGTTTTACTGTATGAGTATTTTCCACAAAGTGATATCAGTGCATTCTTATTTTTAAGGTGGGCAGATGAGTTTCTGCCGCTGGCATTTACAGGACTCTGCATTAATATCGGGCTGTTTGCCCACCTTGTGATCATGTGGGCCGGACCGCTGGGGAAACAGGTAAAAGGGCTTTTTTATGGGGCACCGTCACATGACGTACCGGCATTGATCGCATTTCTGACAATTCTGATCACCACTGTAAATTTTGTGGTTTCTGTAGAAGTTAATTTTTATCCGAAATACAGGAATTATTACAGTTTATTCAATGATGGGGGAACCATTAAGGATATTATGCAGGCCGGTACAGAAATGCTGGATGTACTGAACAGAGAATTGAAATATACCGCTTTGAAGCAGTTACTGACTACTGCGCTGGCGATTTCAATGGGTGAGAGTCTTTTGAAGTACCTTCCTTTGGGATTTAATGATCTGATGTATGGATATTTCCGGACACTTTGTGTTGGTTACGGCATTTATGCAGTTGCAAATACGATGCTTCTGCTTCTTTTATATTTTACAGATTACAGGGGAGCATTGGCTGCTTCTGTAATTTTTGCCGTGGGAACTTCTGTGTTTACTGTGATTTCACTGTTTTGTCCGCAGGTATATTATGGCTTTGGGTTTCTTGCAGGATGTGTACTGTTTTATTTTATAGTTATGATCCGTCTGGAACGTTATACCAGACGTCTGCCATATTATATTCTCAGCATACAGCCGGTGGTAGCAGAAGACAAATCGGGGGTATTTACCAGAATCGGATATTTTATGGATGAGAAACTGGAAAGGAGAACGAGCGTTGACAGGAATTAAAAAAATAAATCTGATAAGTGCAGTATTAGTCAGTCTTTCTCTCTGTGGAGGCTGCACTCTGGAAAAAGCGGGAAACTCTTCACAGGATCAGACAGTACAGGAAGATAACAAAACAGAACAGGTAAAGGCGGAAAAAGCGGAGAAAGAAGAAATCAATGAGATTCATTTAAGAGATAAGGATTCTTTGTATGAAAATGATGATGATACCAGTGTTGTTACCATGTATCTTACTGTATCTAAGGGAAATTCATCGGAAAATACATATCATACATGGAAGGAAATCAACAGCTATTCTGTTTATGATTACGAAGATATGGGAGTGGAGAGATATCAGGTGGCAGGACTTTTGCAGGTGGGAGATGAGAATGGACCGACAGAAGGGGAAGTCGGATATGGAGAACGCGTGCCTAATGCAACTGTTCAGATCAGGGGCCAGACATCCAGCCAGAATGCACAAAAAAATTATAAAATTGAGTTAAAAAAGAATAAAGGAACGTGGAGAGGCCAGAGAACCATTAACCTGAATAAACATATGACAGAAGGAATGCGCTTTCGAAATAAGCTGGCATATGATCTGATCAGGGGAATTCCTCAGATGGTTGGTTTACGTACACAGTTTGTGCATTTGTATGTAAAGGATAATACAGAAGAATCAGGTGGAAAATTTGAGGATTATGGAATTTATACACAGGTTGAACAACTGAATAAGACGGCATTAAAGAGTCATGGACTGGATTCAAACGGACAATTGTATAAGATTAATTCTTTTGAATTTTATCGCTACGAGGATATTATAAAAAAAGAAGATGATGCAGGATATGATAAGACAGCCTTTGAAAAAATGCTGGAAATAAAAGGGGATTCAGATCATACCAAATTGATCGATATGCTGACAGATCTGAATGATTATTCTATAGGGATTGAAGATGTACTGAAAGAACATTTTGATGAAGAAAATATTGTTTACTGGATGGCATTTCAGATTCTGATGGGAAACGTAGACACACAGAACAGAAATGTTTATTTATACAGTCCTCTGAATTCAGATATCTGGTACTTTATTGCCTGGGATAACGATGGCTGTCTGATGAGACCGGAATATGAATTAAGGAATTTTTCGGATCAGAACAGCTGGGAAAAGGGAATCAGCAATTACTGGGGAAATATTCTGTTTCAAAGGTGTCTGAAGTCACGGTCTTTCCGGGAAAAATTAAATGATGCCATTCTGGATCTGAGGGAATATCTGAACAAAGATATGCTCACATCAAAGATAGAGAGCTATAAGAATGTACTGAAGCCCTATTTATATTTGATGCCTGATGCAGAGTATGAACCGCTTACATCTGAACAATACGATCAGATTGCAGCATCACTTCCTGATGAGATAGAGAAGAACTATCAGTTATATCTGGAAAGTCTGGAAACACCAATGCCATTTTATATAGGTGTTCCGACAATAGACGGTGATAAGCTGAAATTTAACTGGGATGTATCTTATGATCTGGACGCAGAGGACATTACGTATTCTGTAGAGGTTGCAAGAGATTATCTATTCCGGGATGTGATCTATCAGAACACAACACTGATTGTTCCGGAAGCCGAGATGGACCTTCCGGAAGCAGGACAGTACTTTGTGAGAGTAAGAGCAACAAATACATCTGGAAAAACGCAGGATGCATTTGATTATTATGTAACAGATGAAGGAAAATATTATGGTATGAGGTGCTTTTACATAACAGAAGATAGTACGGTAGAGGAAGACGATTATGAAGAAGGCTGACAGGAAGAAAGAACGTTTTCGTAACGAGTGGAAATATCTTATCAGTACCAGTGAGAAAGAAGTCCTGAATCTTCGGATGAAGCCACTTATGAAACTGGATCCTCATGCAGAAAATGGAGGATATCTGATACGGAGCCTGTATTTTGATGATTACTGGAACAGTGCATATGAAGAAAAGGAAAGCGGCGTTCTTATGAGGAAGAAATACAGGATACGAATTTATAATTATAGTGCTGAAAGTATCAAGCTGGAAAGAAAAAAGAAGTTCGGCAGTTATATTTATAAAGAAGATGCCCCTCTGACAAAAGATGAGGTGCAAAAAATTCTTTCCGGCGAGTATGAATTTCTTCTGAAAAGCCCGTATAATCTTTGCAGGGAATTTTACATAGAATGTATGAGTAATATGATGCGGCCGAGAACAATCGTAGATTACGAGAGAGAACCATGGATCATGGATGAGGGAACAGTCAGGATTACATTTGATACAGATGTCAGAGCGGCTGTTGGAAGCTATGACATTTTCGACAGTACGCTTCCGGCTTTATCTGTACTGGAACCGGGAAAACTGATCATGGAAGTGAAATTTACAGAGATGCTGCCTCAGATTCTGAGAAATCTTCTGCCGCCGCAGGCAGCAGAATTTACAGCAGTTTCCAAATATGTACTGTGTTATGAAAAAACGCGGTACATGAATGGATTTGAGTATTGGTATGATACACAGGGGAGGATGATAAGATGAGTGTACAGGATATGATAAAAAAATCTGTACTGGAATCAGGAATGTTCAGTCAGTATGATATACCTAAGATATTGGCTGCTCTGGCAGTGGCTTTGATTTTGGGAAGTGTGATTTATCTGGTTTATCAGAAATTTTATGTTGGAGTTATTTTCTCCAGAAGTTTTGCAGTTACACTTGTGGGAATGACAGTGCTTACCTGTATGGTAACACTTGCGATCAGCAGCAATATTGTGATTTCTCTTGGTATGGTTGGTGCATTGTCTATTGTACGTTTTCGTACAGCAATTAAAGATCCGATGGATCTTCTGTATCTGTTCTGGGCAATCACATCGGGGATTACAGCCGGTGCAGGTATGTATGCATTAACTCTGTTGACAGCTGTGATTATCATTCTGATGATCACCCTGTTTTATCACAAACAACAAAATGGAAGAATTTATATTGCAGTGATTCATTATCAGGGAACTCAGGCGGGAGATGAAATTATCCGTTGTTTTGGAAAAAGAAAATATTTCGTAAAATCAAAAACTATGCGCAATGAAAAAACAGAAATGGCAGTGGAAATATATTGCAGACAGAATGATATGGAGTTTATGGAAAAAATCCGGGATATCGGTGGAGTGGAAGATGTTACATTGATTCAGTATAATGGAGAATATCATGGCTAAAAGTCAGAAACGATATCTGGTTCTGTTGGGTTTTGGACTTTTAGTTATTATAGCAGCAGGAGTATGGATGGTATTTGGAAGAAAAACTCAGATATATGAAAAAACAGAAGAAATTTTTGGAAATCCATTAATGGGATATGCACCTTGTGCCTGGGAAGAAACAATAGGAGAGGATATATCTTTACTGTATATGGATATTACCTGGGCTGAACTGGAACCGGCGGAAGGAAAATATGACTGGGAGAAAATCGAAAGAGAAAATCAGACTGACAGATGGAGAGAAGAAGGGAAACACCTGGTACTGAGGTTTGTGTGTGATATTCCCGGGGAGGAAAAGCATATGGACATTCCACAATGGCTATATGACAAAACTGATCATGCGGGAACCTGGTATGATATGGAGTATGGAAAGGGATATGCTCCTGATTATAATAATGAACAGATGATACAATATCACAAAAGGGCAGTTAATGCACTTGGAGAGCATTTTGGCAGAGATGGACTGGTCAGTTATATCGAACTTGGAAGTCTGGGGCACTGGGGAGAATGGCATGTAAATATTTCCGCAGGAATACAGAGTCTGCCGGAAGAATCTGTAAGAGAACGTTATATGATTCCATGGACAGAGGCCTTCCCTGATTCCATGATACTGATGAGAAGACCTTTTAGTGAGGGAGAACATTATGGAACAGGTCTCTACAACGATATGACCGGACAGCCAGAGAGCACAGAGGAATGGTTTCGCTGGATTAATGAAGGCGGTGAGTTTGACCAGACTCATGAGAAAAAAGGGTTATCCGCAATGAAAGATTTCTGGAAAAAGTTTCCTTCCGGAGGTGAGTTTACAAGTTCAATTACAATGAAAGATTTGCTTGACACAAATCTGGATCAGACAATAAATCTGATAAAGAAAGCACATACTACTTTTCTTGGACCGAAAATAGCGGATAAAACTTATGAAAATGGTTATAGGAAAGTTTTAGGAAGCATGGGATATCGTTTGTGGATTTCGCAAGCAAGCCTTATTCAGATGCCGGGTTATGTCAGCCTGAATCTTAAATGGAAGAATGATGGAGTTGCACCATTTTATGAAGACTGGCCTGTATGGGTTCTGGTAGAAGATGAGGATGGAAATAGTCTTGAAAAAGAAGCGGTTGACATTTCGTTAAAATCACTTCTGCCGGAAGAAACTTTACAGACAAAAACAAGAATGCAGGTAAAAAAGCTGATCTCACTGGCCGGAAAGAAATATAAGATCAGTATAGGTATTGAAGATCCGATGACTGGGAAATTAGCTGTTCGATTTTCAATGAAAGGAACTTATAATGAAGGGAAAAATTATCTTTTTCAGTAAACTGAAAGAGTTACGTTTTGATATTTAGAAACTAAAATTACCTTATTTAATTACTATAAATGAGCAAATTTGAAAAAATGCACAAAATTATCCTGCTAATTTCATAAATGCTTCAAAATCATCACTTGCTTTTGCACATAGGAATAGATACTGATACTTTTCCTGATGAACGGCACTACAGATTCGATGATATCCATCTTGAAAAGACCGATATCCGCCAGTTCCTGTGACACAAATATAATGTGTCAGTGACATCAACAGCCAGTACCTCTGTATTCCCTTTGAGGAGCGTATCTGGTATGTATCCAGGGCCAGATGGTTTTTGCATTGCCTGAAAAATATCTCAATCGGCCATCGACAAACATAACAGGAAAGGATCTCCTGTGTAGATAAGGATACATTTGTGCTAATGAAAGCACGTAGTGCTTTAGGATTACCAAATGCTTTTTCAGGATAGCTTAAAAGAACAACTGCATTTTCTATGCCGCTGAGGTTTCCCTCATACCGGTACACATAATAGTTGCGTTTTTTGACTGTGACGAGGTCAAATCCTTTATGTGTTGTGGATCGTTCAGCAGCCAGTTCACTGAGTTTCTTTTTCATTCCTGATGGATACAGCAGACGGTTTGTTTTCAAAGCACCAATGGTATGGAACCCTTTCTGTACAAAAGTATTGATTATTTTTTCAGAAACATACCAGCAGTCACAAAGGAAATAAGACATTACTGGTGGAACAGGCAGTTCCTTTGCAATATTTTGTACAATATCAATCTTGGAAATTGATTTATTGTACATTACAAAAGCATAGTTCAGGACAATGCCGTTACAGGAAAGCATAACAGCTACTGCCTGATGTCCGTAGTCCTGTTTCCCCTTTAAATGGGATTGGTGAAAGTACGCATCTTCAATCGGATACAGAGCCTGTGACGAAGGCTTTGTCTTTGAAGCTATCGTATCGTCTACAATGCAGAAAACAGGCTTTCCGGTGCGTGCTGCTTCTGAATAAATAATCTCTATAACAGAACGTTTTAACGTATCTGAAAGTAGAGAATCATCCCATTTCCCTGAATTAAGGAAATGTGCAATCGTAGTTCTGTGACAGGAACTGTTTTTAGCAAAATCCGTGGTTTTTCCATGATATCCTGAAATGAAAATGCTGATCAGGATACTTATAAGGTGGTTTATCACCCGGTTCGAATAAAATTTGCATAAATTTAATTTCTTAAGCTGGTTGTATATGAATGCGGAATGATGTATAGTATTTGCGAGAGACACCTTCTTTCGTAAATATTGCAAATGTTTGTTTAGGCACTTTCATTATACAACACACGGAATCGAGGTGTCTTTCTTTTATGCAAAATCACGAACTTGCTCATTTATAGTAGTAAAAATATTTTAGCATAAACAAAGAAATGCCACAAGAGAAGGTAGTGCTGCAAAGAGACCCTTATTATGGAATAGATACTGGAATCTGAATATTCAAGACCATAGTAAAAGTGAATAAAAAAACATATAAATATTAGATGTAAATTATTGACGTTAACCAAATGGAATTATATAATAAAAATATAATGAAGTTGGGGAAAAGCCTTAGCGCGGAGTAAAAATAGTTTTTGACTTTTAGCCCCTGATATCATATTATAAAAATAATGCATGTTTCCAGTAATATGGAATTAAAAGGGAAACCGGTGCAAGTCCGGTACGGTCCCGCCACTGTAAAAGGGAGCTTTTTATCATATATGTCACTGCTTAAGAGGCGGGAAGACGATAAAATGCGATGAACTTAAGTCAGGAGACCTGCTTGCATTAGAAAAGGTTATTTCTTACGGTGTATTAAGAAAGGCTTTATTTTTATACCTAAAATACATTTTAAGAAGAGGATCTTTTTTACTTCAGGAAGGGATGTGAGAAAAGAAAACTTGAATTTTTATACAAATACGACAGAAAGGTAAAAAAGGAATGAAAAAGATAATTAGTTTTATATTGACAATGATTATGCTGCTTACCTGCACCAGTATTTCAGTTATGGCATCTGATGTCCAGAGTGATACAGCAGATCAGGATGAAAAAATGACAATAGGAGTGTCTGTATATAATCTGAATGATGCGGAAGTAAGAGAGTTTAGAAATTATTTTGAAAATTATGTCGGTATGGCTTTTGAAGTTGAGTTTTTATATTCTTCCAGTATAAGCACTGCAGAAGAAGAAATCAGCTTTATAAATGAGCTTCATGAAAGAAATGTAAAGGGAATTATTTCTTTCCTTTCCTCTGATCTTGAAGAAGTTCTTCCGGTATGCGAAGAATATGGTATGTATTATGTGCGTGGTTCAGGAACGATCAGTGATGAAATGTATGAGAAAGTAAAGGATAATCCTTACTTTCTGGGAACGATAGGAACATCTGTTGAAACAGAAAAGGATGCGGCTGCCAATATGGCGGAGTATTTTGCTTCAGAGGATCAGAATAATCAGAATCATTACATAATAGCATGTGGAGGATCTGCCATCGGTAATGAGATGCATCGTCTGAGAACGATAGGTATTCTGAATAAGCTTCAGGAAGCATATGGTCTGTCATATGAGAAGTCTGTAGAAGAACTGGTGAATACGCAGGATACGGAAGAAATTGAAACAGGCAGTGATATTAAGATTACTCTGGTTCCGGGTTATCCAAAAGATCATCTGGATGAAAAGCTGGCTGCTCCGCTGAATACAGGAGAGTATAATGTTATTCTGAGTGTAGTGAGCGCAAGTGATTTTATCAAGGTAATTGATGCTTATGAAGAAGAGAACAGTACAGATGTATTGTTGGGGTCAATTGATTGTTTTACAGAAGATACATACGAAATGTTTAACAAGAAGGGATATAACGGCAAGGAAAGAATCGACTATCTTGTAGGAAAATATGGTGCTATCGTTGCACCATCATTTGTTGCTATGAAGAATGCTCTGGAAGGCTTTGCAGAAGATTACCGTGAAGATGGAAGTGCTTTCCGGCTGCAGCAGTCATTTTGGACAGCGGATTCAGTAGATGAGTTTAATAAGCAGTATGTGTTATCTATTGGAATGTATGATAATACATATAGTGTAGAGGACATGATGGGAGTTCTGAAATCCTATACACCGGAAACAAATTTTGAAGAATTCCAGAAATTTACGGAAAAATAGATAGAAAATAAAAGTCTGAAATAATTGACGTATGCATGATAGTATGTTATGATAAAGAAGTATTCATACGGCCATTTGATGATTTTAGAGATAAGTTCAGACCAGCAGAAGCGTCCTGCTGGTCTGATTAAAAGGGAAACCGGTGTAAATCCGGTACGATCCCGTCACTGTGATAGTTGTTTTTCAGCTGCATACCACTGGAAGATATTTTCTGGGAAGGTGCTGAAAGTATATAGGCTTAAGTCAGGAGACCTGCTTATTTCTAGTAAAAGAGATTCTTGCGGACGACGAGAAATCCTGATTAAGAGTTACAACTTCATGTGTTGCATATATATATGTTTGATTCTTTAACGGTAAGATTTCGTGACGGATGCGGGAGCATCTGTCTTTTTTTCGCTCAAAATCATAGGAATGGACAGTATGAGAAGGAAGAAAAACAACGAAGAAACAAAAAAAGAAAGGAAGTAAAGGATGAAAAAAACAAAAAGAGAATTACTTGTGTTAGCAGCAGCAACAACAGTTGCGTTATCAATGGGAGTTACTGTACAGGCGAAAGGTGATGAGAAGGTTTTAAACTTCGGATGTCAGATGTACACAGATGGATGTGTAAACAGTGCAAATGATGAAAACGGTGGATGGAATGCTATGAGATATGGTATTGCTGAAGCATTATTTAAATTCGATGACAATATGGAAGTTATCCCGTGGCTTGCTGAGAGTTATGAAGTAAATGACGAGCATACAGAATGGACGATCAAGCTGAAAGACGGAATTAAATTCTCTGACGGATGTGATTTAACTCCGACAAAGGTAAAAGAGTATTTTGATCACATGAAAGAGGTAGGACCTTCCGGATCTGCCAAACCGGAGAAATATCTGGAATTTGAAGCAGAAGTTACTGTAGATGATGATGCAAATACAATTAACATCAAAACAAGCAAACCATATGCAAACCTTGTAGGACAGCTCTGCCATCCAACAATGGGAATTACAGATGTAGAACATATTGAAAACTATGATAACGGAATTATTGGAACAGGTCCATACAAGATTGAAGAATTCAATGGTGTAGGTGTTGGTTATACATTAGCTGCAAATGAGTATTATCGTGAAGATGTCCCATACGATAAAGTCAATCTGCTGTTCATGGGAGATAACTCCGCAAAAACAATGGCACTTCAGAGCGGTCAGGTAGACCTGGTTGAGAACATTACAAACGTAGCAGATATTCAGGACTTCCAGGATAACGATGACTATACTGTTGATATCGCATCAGGTGTACGTTGTGGATTTGCATGGATGAACTTTGACGGTGTTCTTGGAAACAAAACACTTCGTCAGGCAATCCTGATGGCAATTGATAATGATACAATCTGTAATTCCAGAACAATCGGTGGACTTTATACACCAGGATTCTCCGTACTGCCTTCTACTCTGAACTATGACTATGACAAACTGGAAAATCCATATACCTATGATCCGGAAAAAGCAAAACAGATTCTGGATGATGCAGGAATCGTTGATACAGACGGAGATGGAATCCGTGAACTGGATGGTCAGAATATCAACCTCAGATATATTTCTTATGAAAACCGTCTTCTGAATGACTTTGCAGATGCTCAGGCACAGTATCTTGCAGAAATCGGTATTGGTGTTGTTCCTGAATACGGAAGCTCAGATGATCAGTGGAGTAAACTTGCAGCACTGGATTATGACCTTAATAACAATAACTGGATCACTGTTGGTACCGGAGATCCTCTGGCATATATGGCTAACTGGGCAACTGATACCAGCTACTGCGCATACTCCAACCCGGACTATGACAAGTTATATGAAGAATTAAAAGGTGAAATGGATCCGGAAAAGAGAAAAGATCTGATCTTCCAGATGCAGCAGATTCTGGTAGATGATGCAGCGGTTCTGATTGATGGATACTACAACTCATCTATGATCTACAGTAAGAAAGTTGGTTCTGCACATATCCATACAGCAGATTACTACTGGCTGTCAACAGAAATTACTCCTGCAGAATAAGAAAAGTCTGCGAATTGTGAAGTTACTGAATAGTTACAAACAGAAATAAAAAGAGGTGTCTTTTTTGAGTAAAAAGCAAATAATCAAGCGTTTATTACAGATTGTGATCGTATTGATCGGTATCAGCTTTATTACATTTGCACTGACCTTTATGTCACCAGGTGACCCTGTACGAAACATGTACACGGCAACCGGTGTAATGCCTACTGAAGAAATGGTTCAGGAGACACGCGAGGAACTTGGTCTGAATGATCCGTTTCTGGTGCAGTATACCAGATGGCTTAAGAACTGTCTGAAAGGTGACTTTGGCAAATCATACAGCTTAAATAAACCAGTTACAGAACTTCTTGCAGCCAGATTATGGCCGACTTTGAAACTTACATTAATGGCCATGATCCTTATGCTGGTTATTTCTGTACCTTTAGGTATGTTGTCTGCCATATATAAAGATAAATGGATCGATTATCTCGTCCGGGGAATTACATTCCTCGGATGTGCGATGCCTAACTTCTGGGTTGGACTTCTGTTAATGCTGGCATTCTGTGTTTATATCAATGCATTTCCGGTTATCAGTTCTGCGGGAGACTTTAAGAGTCTGTTTCTTCCGGCTTTGACACTTGCGATTGCAATGTCTTCCAAATATACCAGACAGGTAAGAACAGCGGTGCTGGATGAACTGAGTCAGGATTATGTGATCGGTGCACAGGCAAGAGGAGTAAAGAAATCAAAGATTATCTGGGGCAATGTATTTCCAAATTCATTGCTTCCGCTGATCACAATGTTTGGTCTTTCCATAGGATCACTTCTTGGAGGAACCAGTGTTGTAGAAGTAATCTTCTCTTATCCGGGTCTTGGAAACCTTGCAGTTTCAGCAATCACATCCAGTGATTACAATCTGATCCAGGGATATGTATTATGGCTTGCCCTGATTTATATGGTCATTAACCTGATCGTTGATGCATCTTATGTTTATATTGATCCACGTATGCGTTTAAAGGAGTAGAATCATGAAAAAGAAAAACAGATTTTTAGCAAATAAAACTTTTGTCGTGTTTTCTATTCTTGCAGTCTGTATTATTCTGACAGCAGTATTTGCACCGGTGGTAACCAGAGGGGTTGACCCGTTAAAAGGTTCTCTGGTAGATGCACTGCTTCCGCCATGCAAGGAACATATTTTTGGAACCGACAAAATGGGCAGGGATATTTTTTCAAGAGTTATTTATGGAGCACGTGCATCTCTGTCAGCAACCTTTGGTGTTGTTGCCCTGATCTTTCTGGTGGGAACTGTTACCGGAGTCCTTGCAGGATATTTCGGAGGTGTCATTGATGCTGTTATTATGCGAATTGCAGATATGATGCTTGCTTTCCCAGGACTGGTACTTGCTCTTGCTGTTGCAGGTATTATGGGCGCAAGTATCAAAAATGCGATCATCGCTATTGTAGTAGTAAGCTGGACCAAATATGCGCGTCTGGCACGAAGCCTAGTTATGAAGATCCGTGACAGGGATTATGTATCAGCAGCGATCGTTACCGGTTCCAAAACACCGTATATGCTGTTTCGATATATGCTTCCAAATGCACTTCCTACACTGATCATTACTGCTGCCACAGATATAGGTTCCATGATGCTGGAACTGGCAGCAATGTCCTTCCTGGGATTTGGCGCGAAGCCGCCGGCACCGGAATGGGGTTATATGCTGAATGAAGGAAGAGCGTGTATGCAGTCCGCTCCGTGGCTGATGATCTTCCCGGGTCTTGCTATTTTTGTAGTAGTTGTTGTATTTAATATGCTTGGGGATTCCATCCGTGATATCCTCGATCCAAGAAATGAGTAGGAGGAATAAACATGCTGAAATTAGATAATGTGACAATCTCCTACAAAAATGTTCCAACTGTTCAGAACTTTAATCTGGATATGAAAGAGGGACAGATCGTTTCTCTGGTAGGAGAATCCGGAAGTGGAAAAACCACTGTTATCCGTGCTGTTCTGGGACTTCTTGCAGGTGGCGGTAAGGTCACAGAAGGAAGTATTACGTTTGAAGGAGAAGACCTTTTATCCTATACACCGGAACAGTGGAGAAAACTTCGTGGTTCTGATATTTCCATGATTTTTCAGGACAGTGGTGCAATGATGAATCCGACACGTAAAGTCGGAAAGGTATTTACAGAATATATTCTTACTCATGAG
Organism: Blautia sp. DFI.6.71; assembly: GCF_020593585.1. NCBI lineage: Bacteria > Bacillati > Bacillota > Clostridia > Lachnospirales > Lachnospiraceae > Blautia > Blautia sp. DFI.6.71. The sequence continues at coordinate 128,356 of NZ_JAJDMJ010000003.1, read as the reverse complement.
AACATTTCCAAGAAAGAGGCATGGAGTAAGGGAATCGCAATGCTGGAGCGAATGAGACTTCCGTCTCCGGATAATATTATGGAATCTTATCCTTTCCAGTTATCCGGTGGTATGAGACAGCGAGTTGGTATTGCGATGGGAATGACTTATCAGCCGAAGCTTCTTCTTGCAGATGAACCGACTTCTGCACTGGATGTAACAACACAGGCGCAGATCGTACGTCAGATGATGAAGCTCAGAGATGATTACCATACAGGCATTATTGTAGTAACCCATAATCTGGGTGTAGCTGCCTACATGTCAGATTATATTGTTGTAATGAAGAACGGAAAAATGGAAGACCAGGGAACAAGAGAGTATATTCTGAAAGAATCAAAGAATGAATATACCAGAAAACTTCTGGAGGCAGTTCCATCCCGGGGAGGTGAACGATATGTCTGAAAAAAGAGAAGTAATACTGGAAGCGAAACATGTAACCAGAAGATTTGCGGCATCACATGGACGTACTCTGCTGGCGAACAATGATATTAATCTGAAAATGTATAAAGGTGAAACACTGGGTCTGGTAGGAGAATCCGGATGTGGTAAGAGTACATTTATGAGATTTCTGGTTTCTCTTGATACACCTTCAGAGGGTGAGATTCTGTACCGCGGTACAGATATCACGAAATTAAAGGGAGAAGAACTGAGAAATAACCGTCAGAACATTCAGATGGTATTTCAGGACCCGACCTTATCTTTTAATCCGAAAATGAACATTCGTGATATTGTGTGTGAGCCTTTGATGAATTTCAAAAAGATTAAGAAATCGGAGAAGGATGCTGTCTGCAGAAAACTTCTTGAAATGGTAGAATTACCAGGAGATTTTGCAGATCGTTATCCTCACAATATGAGTGGTGGACAGCGTCAGCGTGTTGCGATCGCGAGAGCACTGGCACTGGAACCGGAAATCGTTGTTCTGGATGAAGCAACTTCCGCTCTTGATGTTTCTGTTCAGAAAACAGTAATTGAACTGATCACGAAGCTTCAGAGAGAAAAGAACATCACATTTGGTTTTATCTGTCATGATATTGCACTGGTTCAGTTAGTGGCACATCAGGTAGCCGTTATGTATCTTGGAAACCTCGTAGAGGTTCTTCCGGGAAAAGATCTTGATATGAAAGCAATGCATCCATATACAAGAGCACTGATGGGTGCAGTATTTGATATTAATATGGACTTTTCCAAACCAATCGAGAGTATTGAAAGTGAGGCTCCGAGCCCACTGGATCTTCCACAGGGATGCCCGTTTCAGGGAAGATGTGAGCATTGTATGGATATCTGCAAAAAAGAGAATCCAAAACTTGTGGAAGTGGAAGATGGACACAGTGTTGCCTGCCATTTGTTCCAAAAGGGCAGTAAATAATGAAAAAAGATAGTCTGATCTCTGAAAATATAGGAAAAGCATTATTACTTTTTGTACTTCCACTGATTGCGGGAAGTCTGATCCAGCAGTTGTATACAACAGTTGATGCGGTTATCGTCGGACAGTTTACGGGAAAAGTCGGACTTGCTGCAATTGATTCTGTACATACACTTTTTAAGTTTCCGATTAACTTTATGAATGGTCTTGCAACTGGTGCGACGATTATGATCTCCAGATATTTTGGAGCAAAAGATAAAGAAGGACTGCATTGCGCAGTGCGGACAGCTCTTTTGCTTGCCGGTATTCTGGGAATTATCTGTGCAGCAGCCGGTGCTGTTTTTTCTCCATGGCTGCTTGATATCATGTCTGTTCCGGAAGAAGTTCGTGCAGGATCACTAATCTACTGCCGCATTTATTTTGGCGGAATATGGGCAATGATCCTTTATAACATGATGGCAGGAGTCCTGCGAGCGTTTGGAGATTCTAAAAAGCCATTATATGTACTGGTCGTATGCAGTGTGGTTAATATTGTTGTAGACCTCATACTGGTAGGACTTATGCATACTGGTGTTGGAGGAGCGGCAGCAGCTACTGTACTTTCTCAGATTGTAAGTGTTGTACTTACCGCATATTTTCTTGTGAAATCTGATTTCCTGGAAGAAAAGATAGGAATCAGAACTATGAAAATCTGCAAAGAGCATATGGGGATGATGGTAAAAAAAGGTTTCCCGTTAGCTCTTCAATCTATGTTGTTTCCAATTGCCAATTCTATTGTTCAGGCAAGTGTCAACACAATGGGAACTGACAGTATTGCGGCATGGGGAATTTGTGATAAACTGGATTTACTGATCTGGCTGATCGCGGATTCTATGGTACCTGTACTGACGACATATACCGCACAGAATCTCGGTGCCGGTAAGACGAAGAGAGTAAAGAAAGGAGCACTGATCGGTACTGGGTTATCTGTAATCGCAGTAGGAATTATCAGTCTTGTTCTTTACTTCGGTTCAGGACTGATTGGACCGTTGTTTATTGATCAGAAAGACGTTCCGACACTGATCCCGCTGGTTGTAAGATATATGCAGATGATGGCACCTTTTTTTGTATTTTATGCAGTTGCAGAGGCGCTTTCAGGAGCCTGCTGTGGTCTGGGTGAAACGCTGGTACCGATGATTACTACATTACTTACAATTTGCCTGTTTCGAGTAGTATGCATTTTGCTTGTTTTACCGTCATTTAAAACAATGGAATGTATTGTATGGATCTATATTGGATCATGGGTTGTGTCCGGTGTTGCTTTTGCTGTTTTATATCTGGCAAAAGTCAGGAAACTCTACCATAAGAAAATTAAATAAAAAGATTGCAATCATTTTGTAAATGATAGATGACACAGAGGATATGGCAGGAAGAATGATCAGGCGGTATCCTCTGTTTTTATATATTTGCTATTTTTCTAACATTAAGCTATTGACAGAGGACGAAAATCTGTTATAATAAAATAAACAAATGAACAAGTGCTCATATGATAATGTGAAAAAATATTCATGAGCCAGAAAGGAAAAAATACTATGAAAAAGACTTACAAAATTGACGTAGACTGCGCAAACTGTGCAAATAAAATGGAGGAAGCTGCTAAGAATACAGCAGGTGTTAAGGATGCAACTGTAAACTTCATGATGCTGAAAATGATCGTTGAATTTGAAGACGGACAGGATCCGAAAGCAGTTATGAAAGATGTTCTGGCAAACTGCAAGAAAGTAGAAGACGACTGCGAAATCTATCTTTAATTCAGGAACGATTTCTGTTGATAATATATTTACGGGAATTGTCGTAAATTAGCAGAGAGGGACTGCGGCACAGAGATATATCAGGCGGTTATGGTTATCCACTGATATATATTCTGGCGGCGGTCCTGTTTTATAAGAAGTGAGGTATTAAGATGAATAAGAAGCAAAAAAAGATGCTGATCAGAATCATCGTAGCGGCGGTATTGATCGTGCTTTTTTCTAAATTGCCGATAGATGGATATGTCAGATTTGGACTGTTTATGATTCCATATCTGGTAATTGGCTATGATATTCTTCAGAAAGCATTTAAAGGTATCAGAAATAAACAGGTATTTGATGAGAATTTCCTGATGGCAGTAGCTACTGTGGGAGCAATCCTGCTTGGAGATTATTCCGAAGGTGTTGCGGTTATGTTGTTCTACCAGATCGGAGAACTTTTCCAGAGTTATGCAGTAGGAAAGAGCAGACGTAACATCAGTGAACTGATGGATATCCGTCCGGATTATGCCAATATTGAAGTAGATGGAAAACTTGAACAGGTAGACCCGGATGAAGTTGAAATTGGTACTGTAATTGTTGTACAGCCAGGAGAAAAAGTTCCGATTGATGGTGTGATCATTGATGGTGTTTCTATTTTAAATACCAGTGCTCTGACCGGAGAAAGCCTTCCAAGAGATGCAAAAGCCGGGGATGAAGTAATCAGCGGATGTATCAATATGACAGGTGTTCTGAAAATCCGTACGATCAGAGAATTCGGAGAATCTACCGTATCCAAGATTCTGGAACTTGTGGAGAATTCCAGTTCCAGAAAATCAAAATCAGAGAATTTTATTTCAAAGTTTGCCAAATATTATACTCCGGTTGTATGCTACGGAGCACTTGCACTTGCTTTTATTCCTCCGATCGTACTTTTGATCATGGGAAAACCGGCTATGTGGGGTGATTGGATTTACCGAGCACTTACTTTCCTGGTAATCAGCTGTCCATGCGCACTGGTGATCAGTATTCCTTTAAGCTTCTTTGCAGGAATCGGTGGAGCAAGTAATCAGGGCGTTCTGGTTAAAGGTTCCAACTATCTGGAAACACTTGCACAGACCAGCTATGTAGTATTTGATAAAACTGGTACAATGACACAGGGTGTTTTTGAAGTAAGCGGAGTTCATCATAATGAGATTTCAGATGAAAAACTGCTGGAATATGCAGCTCTTGCAGAATGTTCTTCTTCCCACCCGATCAGTAAGAGTCTTCAGAAAGCATATGGAAAACCAATTGACAGAAACAGAGTCACAGATATTGAGGAAATCAGCGGTAACGGTGTGACTGCAAAAGTGGATGGTATATCTGTAGCAGCAGGAAATGCGAAATTAATGAAACGTCTTGGAATTTCCTATCAGGAATGTCATCATGTGGGTACAGTAATTCATATGGCTGTAGATGGAAAATATGAAGGTCATATTCTTATTTCTGATATTCTGAAACCTCATGCAAAAGAAGCAATTGCAGAATTGAAGAAAGCAGGCATTAAGAAAACAGTTATGCTTACCGGCGATTCTAAACGTGTTGCAGACCAGGTAGCAAAAGAACTGGGAATTGGGGAAGTTTACAGTGAACTTCTTCCGGCAGATAAAGTAAGTAAAGTAGAAGAATTACTTCATCAGAAATCCGAAAAAGAGAAGCTTGCATTTGTGGGTGACGGTATCAATGATGCGCCGGTACTGTCCAGAGCAGATATTGGTATTGCTATGGGTGCACTGGGTTCTGATGCAGCGATTGAAGCAGCAGATATCGTACTGATGGATGATGATCCGCTGAAAATTTCCAAAGCGATTAAGATTGCAAGAAAGTGTATTCATATTGTATATGAGAATATTTATTTTGCAATTGGCATTAAGATTTTGTGTCTGATACTTGGTGCGCTGGGAATTGCCAATATGTGGATGGCTATTTTTGCAGATGTAGGTGTTATGATCATTGCGGTATTAAACGCAATCCGTACTTTATTTGTAAAAAACCTGTAACTGTGAAGGTACTGAACAGTTACAAAAATTTATAGAATAACAGACAGTTGCAGACAGGAAGGAAAATGGTGAAAGCGTGGAAAAACATAAAGACGAGGCTTGTGACTATTATGAAATTCATGAAGATTCAATGGAAATTATAAATAAAACAATGCCAGAAGAGACGGAACTTGAGGATTTGGCAGATTTGTTTAAGATTTTCGGAGATTCTACAAGAATCCGTATTCTGTTTGTGCTTTTCGAAACAGAGGTATGTGTATGCGACCTTGCGAAAGCACTGAATATGACACAGTCTGCAATTTCCCATCAGCTTAGAATCCTGAAGCAAAACAAACTGGTGAAGAACCGACGAGAGGGAAAGTCCATTTTTTATTCTCTGGCAGATGATCATGTGCGGACGATTATCAATCAGGGAAGAGAGCATATAGAAGAAAATTAATCCGATGTGAACGTATGGTAAAAGTAAAAAGCAGGGAGTTGATATTTCAAGTATTGGCTCCCTGTTTGAAAATATAAAAGTTTTATAGAACTAACTATTGAAAGTGGAATTTACAGAATGAAATAAGAGCCTGCCAGTGGATGATAAGATCTGGCAGAGATGGAATGAGTGGAAGGAGAAGATTTGATGCGAACATTACGAGTAGCAGACCTGGAAGCAAAACCGGGTGAGAAAGTATCAGGATTTGTGCACATCATCGGGGCAGAATTCGGAATTCCGGTAACACTGATCTGTGGAGAAAAAGAGGGGGAGACTGTTCTGATCTCCGGTGGGGTACATAATGCAGAATATGTAGGAATTCAGGCAGCTATGCAGCTTGCAGATGAGCTGGATCCGAAGAAGATCGCAGGAAATATCATAGTGATCCGTCTGATGAACCGAACTGGATTCGAACACCGTACCATGAGTCTTACTTATGAGGATGGAAAAAACCTGAACAGAGTTTTCCCTGGAAATCCGAATGGTACACTTAGTGACAGGATCGCTTATACTGTTGTGACAGAATTTTTCCCGAAGGCAGATTACTATGTGGATCTGCATTGCGGTGACGGATTTGAAGGTCTGGTATCTTATGTATACTGTACAGGTGCAGCAGCTTCGGAAGTAGCCGCAAAGAGCCGGGAGATGGCGGAAATCGCACATGTGGACTATCTGGTAACTTCCATGTGTGGAACAGGTGGAGCCTACAACTACGCCGGAAGCATGGGAATCCCGAGTATCCTGTTGGAACGTGGACATAGTTCCCGCTGGTGCGAAGATCTGGTAGCGGAGGATGTTCATGATGTGAAGAATATCCTCAGACATCTGGGAATCCTTCGTGGGAAGTCTCATATTCATGGCAAACCACCGATAGAAGTAAGTCCTGTGATTTATGAAGATGCCCCGGTATCAGGCTGCTGGTATCCGGCGAAACAGCCCGGTGAGACATTTAAAGAAGGCGAAGTACTGGGAAGAATCTGCGATTATTTTGGACGTGAACTGTTTGTATACAGAGCCAAAATGGGTGGTATTATTCTTTATCAGACCATCAGTCTGTGCATTATGAAGGATACGCCGATGGTTTCTTATGGTACCTGGGATGAGGATACACAGGGTAAGATTGAAGTAGGATGTGAAGTGTGCGGAAATGAGAAACATAAGCATGGACACCATCATCATAAATCAGAGGAAAAACATCATAAACGGCATGAACATCATAAGCATCATGAGGATAAATAAATACTTAAGTAAGACAGAAATGGGTTCGACCAACTCAAGTGAACAGCAAAGCAAATGAGCTTATCGGTTCGACATAAATATAAAAACAGGGTATAAAAATACGGCTGACTATATCCGGGTTAAATGCGGATATAGTGCAGCCGTATTTTATACTATAGCAAGCCTCTTAATCAATATGCATTATTTATGAGGCTTGCTATAATCTTCGTGAAACAGAATCTGTGTAAAGAATCTTACATCTGAGTCATCTGCCCAGCAGACCATACCTACTGCATCAGCCATTTTCTGTGCATCTACACTGTAGGCGGACATACAGGAACAATTCTTATACGGTCCTGCGCTCATGATCAGGATATCTTCTTTTCCCGCTTCCTGCATCTGTCTGGCAAGCTGTTCTGTAAGAATATTCTGTGCATGCTTCGCCTGCTTGAAAAGTACCGGATCCATGATCGGATCCTTCAGAACAGTCTGGAGAACCAGTGCCTTTTCATATTTCAATGCTTTTGCCTGCATTTCTTCTACAGTACCGCAGGCAGGCGGACATGCAGGAACCAGGTTATAATTTCCACAGAGATTGTCCTCGCAGAACTGTCTGTATTCCGGCACAAATACCAGATCCTTTGTATCCATGATCGCCGCATCTGCGAAACCCATGGAAAGTGCTTCTTTTATTAAATCCATAAGAATGACTCCCTTCTTAAAGCGGATTATTTTGGCTTGAACATATCAAGGTGAATTATAACATTTTGAAATAAATAAAATCAAGTTTTGTCGAGAACTTCTGATGAGGGAAACTTGATGTAACAAAAAACTTATGTTAACATATAGATATGCAAATTGGGGGATATTAATAAGAGGAAGTGATTATATGCCGGAAAATATCAGAAACATCATATATAGATTTTCTCAGGAGTTAAGACGTATTTTGGGCGATAAATTGACAAAGATTATCGTATATGGATCATATGCGAGAGGAGATTTTCGAGAAAATTCTGATATAGATATTATGATTTTGGTGAAAATGTCTGATGAAGAAATTCGATTAGTGAAGAATGATATTTATGATCTTGCATTTGAGTTTGAAATAAATACAGGAATAGAGTTCTCTCCCATCATTAAAAATGAAGACCAGTATGAGTATTGGATTGATACGTTACCTTTTTACCGAAATGTGCGAGATGAGGGGGTAGTGATCGATGAATGACAAAAAAGAGGATTTATGTATATACCGTATTCGGAATGCGGTGGAGACATTGGGAGTGGCAGTATTATGCTTAGAAAGTCAACATTATAAAGATTCAATAAATCGTAGTTATTATGCTGCTTTTTATGCAATAAAAGCAGTATTAGCTTTAGAAGAGATTGATTTTAAGCGTCATAAGGATGCGGTTGCGTATTTTAATAAAACTTATATAGCAAAAGAGATTTTTCCAAGAGAAATGGGAAAGAGGTTGGGAAGACTAAAGCAGGAGAGAGAAAATAGTGATTATGATGATTTTTACGTTGCATCTTTAAAAGATGCATCAGATCAATATAAGTCAGCGAAGCTTATTATTGAAAAGATAGAAGAATATCTGTCAGAGAAAGGTATTCAATATTAACTTGTCGACACACTAGAGAAATGAATTAGCGAGAGGAAATCTTATGAAGCTGACGGCAGAAAACAGCAAGGGTGAAAAAATGAAATACCGTCTTGCGCGGTCGATGAAGGAATGTATGAAAACGATGTCTGTAGATAACATCACAGTAAAACAGATCACAGAGAATTGTGGTGTTACGAGGCAGACTTTCTATCGGAATTTTATGGACAAATTTGACCTTATCAACTGGTATTTCGATAAGCTTCTGGCGAAATCCTTTGAGCATATGGGAATGGGAAAAACTGTTTATGATGCTCTGGTAAAGAAGTTTACCTATATTCAGGAAGAGCATGTTTTCTTTGCAGCAGCATTTAAGTATGACAGTCAGAACAGTCTGCGCCAGCATGATTTTGAACTGATCCTGGACTTCTATGAGAATCTGATTCGTGAGAAAACAGGAAGGATTCCGGATGAGACCATACATTGCATTTTGGAAATGTACTGCCATAGTTCTATTTATATGACTGTAAAATGGGTACTGGGAGAGTTGGAATGTGCACCGGAGGGACTGGCGAAAATTTTAGTTGACGGGATGCCTGGAAAACTCTCGGAATTGTTTGAAAAGCTGGAAATATTGTCATAAATATAACAATATTAATGCATAATTTTGCACCCAGTTTTTCGGCATTATTGCACAAATATTGTGAGAAGGTTACATTTGAGCTAAAGTGTAACTTTCTTTTTTTATTTTATATTGTTAAGATAATAACAAAGATAAGTGATGCGGAAACTTACCTAATACTGAAGAATACCGAAAGGAATGGAAATCATTATGGCAAACAGAATTAACTTAAATCAGACATCTTATCACGGAGCAGGAGCGATCGAGGAAATCGCAAACGAAGCAAAAGCACATGGCTTTAAGAAAGCTTTCGTATGTTCTGACCCTGATCTTGTAAAATTCCATGTAACAAGCAAAGTTACAGACATTCTTGAGAAAAACGGACTTGCATATGAACTGTATTCAGACATCAAACCGAACCCGACAATCGAGAACGTACAGCATGGTGTTCAGGCATTTAAGAATTCAGGCGCAGATTATCTGATTGCAATCGGCGGCGGTTCTTCCATGGACACTTCCAAAGCAATCGGTATCATCATTGCAAACCCTGAATTTGAAGACGTAAGAAGTCTTGAAGGTACAGCTCCAACTAAGAAACCCTGTGTACCGATCATTGCAGTTCCGACAACAGCAGGTACAGCAGCAGAGGTAACTATCAATTACGTTATCACAGATGTAGAAAGAAAACGTAAATTTGTATGCGTTGACCCACATGACATGCCGATCATCGCAGTTATTGATCCTGAAATGATGTCCTCCATGCCAAAAGGATTGACAGCTTCTACAGGTATGGATGCCCTCACTCATGCAATCGAAGGATATACAACAAAAGCTGCGTGGGAAATGACAGATATGTTCCATTTAAAAGCAATCGAGCTGATCTCCAAATCTCTCCGCGGTGCTGTTGAAAACACAAAAGAAGGTCGTGAAGGAATGGCTCTTGGACAGTATATCGCTGGTATGGGATTCTCTAACGTAGGTCTTGGAATCGCTCATTCCATGGCTCATACACTTGGTGCTGTTTATGACACACCACACGGTGTTGCCTGCGCAATGATGCTTCCGATCGTTATGGAGTACAATCAGGAATGCACAGGTGAGAAATATCGTGAGATCGCCAGAGCAATGGGTGTCAAAGGCGTAGATGAAATGTCTCAGGATGAATACAGAAAAGCAGCAATCGAAGCTGTTAAGAAACTCTCTGTTGATGTAGGAATCCCGACTAAACTGGAAGCAATCAAAGAAGAAGATCTCCAGTTCCTGGCAGAATCCGCACATGCAGACGCATGCGCACCGGGAAACCCGAAAGATGCAAGCGTAGAAGATCTGAAAGACCTGTTCCGTAAGATTATGTAAATAAAAAAGCCCCCTGCGGGGGGACTTTTTTATTTATCGCTGTAATGGCCTTTGCATTGGATTACAATAATTGTTTCATCTGATATTTCGTAAACCAAACGGTCTTTGAGGTTGATTCGCCTACTCCATTTTCCATTTAAATCACCACGAAGTTTTTCTGGTTCACCTTTTCCTGAGAAAGGTGTCCGTTGTATTTCTTTCAATAATTCATTGATCTTCTTTAGTGTTTTCTTGTCTTGAAGTTGCCAGTAAAGATAATCTTCCCAAGCATCTTCTGAAAATGAAATATTACTCACACGCTATTGCCTCCAGATCTTCCATTGTTTTTGTTATTATTTTACCTTCCTTTACTTGTTGAGCAGATTTGCGAAGCTGTGCCATATTCTGTTCAGAATAAAATGGATCTGCCGGAGCTTCAATGTCAAATGGTATTCTACGATCTCTTAGTGCCTTTTTTGTATAGATCATGTAGAAAGTAGAAATATTCATTCCCATTGCTTCGCACATTTCATCAAGCTCTTTTTTCATTTGATCATCCATACGTAAACTAATGGTTGTCATGATATCACTCCTTTTTGTTTTTTAATATATTTTACTGCAAATAGAATATATTTGCAATCATATAGTATAAAATATATTCAAAATGAAAATATATATTCGCACATAGAGTAAATGGCAATAGGTAAAATGAAATCAGTTTATTGGAGAGCATGTAACTGATAGAGGATTTTATTTATAAAATGATTAGAATTGGAACACTGATTAAACACATTTCTTTTGTATGATGGAGACGTAATGGGGAAAAAAAGGTTATTTTGCAGTACAAATGTGGAAAAAAAGATAAGTTCTGCAAAGAAGTACAGAATAAGAAATATGAAAGGCAGAAGAATAACTGCAGAGGTTTTTACAGGAGAAATAAGTTATGACAGATGAAGAATATTATGAATTTATACAACCATATGAAGATGCTAAACAGATGCTTCTCACACGTCTTGATGTGTTGAATCACAACCTGTACGGTGAAGCATCTGCAAGACCGATCCATAACATCCAATGTAGGATCAAGAAGAAACAGAGCATTGAAGAGAAACTGCAGCGAAAGGGAAAAGAACCTACTGTGATGAATGCGAAGGATTATCTTCAGGATATTGTAGGTGTCAGGGTGATCTGCTATTTTGTAGATGATATCTATAATCTGACAGGGCTTCTGAAAAGCCAGAGTGATCTGATCGTGATCAGGGAACGTGATTATATCGGAAATCCGAAACCAAACGGATACCGAAGCTATCATGTGATCGTAGGTGTGCCGGTGTACTGTCTGGATGGAATGGAATATTTTCCGGTGGAGATACAGTTTAGAACAATGTCCATGGATTTCTGGGCAAGCATGGAACACAGGATCTCTTATAAAAAAGAACGAACAGATAAAGAACAGCTCAGAGATGAATTACGAGAATATGCAAATATGCTGGTAGAGATTGAGAGCCGTTTTGAGCAATATAATGAGACGGATCATCAGCAGGAGAAAAGAACAGTAGTTGTATAGTAGCGTTTTATGAAAATACAGTTTGTATTACCTGCGAAATCCTTGTAAAAGGATATGAATTTTTGCTGACCGGGTAGAGAAATCCTTGCACTTTTTTAAAAATTCCTTTATAATGTACCGGATTAGTGTTTTAACAAACTAAAGGGAAAGAGGATTAAAGAAATGAAAAAAGTTTGGGACAAATGGACCAGGATTGCTCTTGTAAAGAGAATCCTGGTTGGTCTGATCCTGGGTGCGGTTCTGGGAATTGCTGTACCGCAGGCAACAGGAATCGCAATTCTGGGTGATGTCTTTGTAAGTGCATTAAAGGCAATCGCACCTTTGCTGGTATTCTTCCTGGTTATCAGTTCCCTGTGTAATGCAGGAAAATCTCACGGAGGAGTTATTAAGACAGTTATCATTCTCTATATGTTCAGTACAGTTCTGGCAGCAGTGATCGCAGTATTTGCGAGTATGGCATTTCCTGTAAAGATGACACTTGCAAATGCAGCAACAGATACAAGTGCACCACAGGGTATCGTTGAGGTATTAAATAACCTGCTTCTGAACGTAGTTGCCAACCCGGTATCTTCATTGGTAAATGCAAACTATGTAGGGATCCTGATGTGGGCTGTTCTTCTTGGGCTTGCTTTTCGTGTAGCTGATAAGATGACAAAGAAGGTTCTGGCTGATGTTGCAGATGGTATTTCCATGGTAGTAACCTGGATCATTAATCTTGCACCTTTTGGAATTTTTGGTCTGGTATTTAACACAGTATCTACAAATGGTCTGGATATCTTTACGACTTATGGAAAACTGTTGATTCTTCTTGTAGGATGTATGCTGTTTATCTATTTTGTGACCAATCCGCTTCTGGTTTACTGGTGCATCCGCCAGAATCCATATCCGCTGATTTTCCACTGCCTGAAGAGAAGTGCGCTGACAGCTTTCTTTACAAGAAGTTCTGCAGCTAATATTCCGGTAAACATGAAAGTCTGTGAAGAGATGGGACTGGACAGAGATACTTATTCTGTAACCATTCCGCTTGGTGCAACTATTAATATGGATGGTGCGGCTATCACTATTACGGTTATGACAATGGCAACTGCATTTACTCTTGGTATTCATGTAGATATTCCGACAGCAATTATCCTGAGTCTTCTTGCAGCTCTGTCAGCATGTGGCGCTTCCGGTGTAGCCGGCGGATCACTTCTTCTGATCCCGATGGCATGCTCTCTGTTCGGAATTTCAGATGACATTTCCATGCAGGTTGTTGCAGTAGGATTTATCATTGGCGTAGTTCAGGATTCTGTAGAAACAGCTCTGAACTCTTCTTCGGATCTTCTGTTATCTGCTTCCGCAGAATTCAGACAGTGGAGACTTGAAGGGAAAGAGATTAAATTTAAATAAGATTGCAATGAGCGAAACGGTCGTCCGGTATGGACGGCCGTTCTTTTATAAGGCACAACTATAAAAACGATTGCTACATATTCGGAAATTTCTGTGCATACACTGTAAAAACAGCGTCTTCGGAGGCTTATCCGTGAAAGATTATATCGAGGAGCGGGCAGTGGAAATTGCAAATTATATTATTGATACAAAGGCAACGGTGCGTCAGGCGGCGAAGAAATTCGGGATTAGTAAGAGCACTGTACATATGGAAGTAACAATATAGAACGGTTCGTTTGGGTAATAGAATAAGAAAAACCAAGGAGGAACGAACCATGAAGGATTTGAAAACAAGAATTACGGAGAATGGCATTGATTATGTACTTGTCGGGGATTATTATATCCCAGACTTGAAGCTGCCGGAGGAAAAGCGATCTATCGGTAAGTGGGGACGAATGCACAGGGAGTATCTGAAAAAGCAGTGCTACGGTAGATATTCCAGTTTACTGCTGACCGGAAAACTTTGGAGCTATCTGGAGGATTTGGACGAACAAGCGGAGGAACGGTTTACGTGTATTGTTGATCAGATGAAAGCGGCTGAGGGAGTGACGGAGGAATTGAAGCGGAAAGATGCTATGCTTTGGGTACAACGGTGTAATAATATTAGAAACAGAGCAGAAGAAATTGTACTGAACGAAATGGTTTATATTTAGTATGGAGCAGTCAGCCGAAAGGCTGGCTGTTTTTCTTTTCCTAGCGACAGAAAATGATTGACAATGTTATAAGACTGTGGTAGTCTGAAAACAAGAACAGACTACTGTAGTCTTATAGGAGGCGAAACAAGTGACAGAGGAAAATATCAAACTTTTTGATTCGGAATTAAAGGTAATGGATGTTCTGTGGAAGGATGGTGACGTGCCAGCGAAATATGTTGCAGATACTTTAAACAGAGAAGTCGGCTGGAATAAAAACACAACGTATACATTGATTAAGCGGTGTATCAATAAAGGCGCGATTGAACGAACGGAACCGGGATTTATGTGCCATGCGCTTATAGCAAAAGAACAGGTACAGGATCTGGAAACAGATGAACTTATTGATAAGATATATGATGGATCTGTTGACAAGTTGTTTGCGGCACTTCTTGGCAGAAAAAAACTTTCTATGGAGCAGATTAAGAACCTGAAGCAGATCGTCAGTGAATTGGAATGAGGTGATGTATATGAGCCTGCTGCAAATGAGTTTTCTGGGAACGGTTATTATTTTACTTATTGTGGTATTAAGGACTGTGCTTATCAACAGATTACCGAAGAAAACATTTTTGATTTTATGGTGGATTGCATTAATACGGTTATTAGTTCCATTTTCCATAAAATCAGTCACAAGTATTTATTCTCTGTTGCAGAGTATTTATTCTGATATAAACCCAGTGAGAACGGCGCAAACGACAACATTTTTACCCATTCATGGGAATATGCCTGAGATAGCAAATGGATTATCAGAGGCTATGGTACAGAGAACAGAATCCATTTCGATTTTGAGTGTAATATGGCTGGCAGGTCTGTTACTTTGTTTTGGATTTTTTGCGGTTTCCTATATAAAATGTTATCGGGAATTTCGATTTTCGCTGCCTGTTGAAAATGATATTTTGGAAGCATGGAAGGAAAAACATCCACTAAAAAGGAGTCTATCCATCCGGCAGACAGAAACCATAGCTGCACCACTTTCTTATGGTGTGATTCGCCCAGTTATTTTAATGCCGAAAAATACAGAATGGAAAAATATTTATCAGCTTCGTTATGTGTTGGAACATGAATATGTGCATATCAGACGGCTTGATATGCTTACAAAGCTGATAATGATTGCTGCAGTATGCATTCATTGGTTTAATCCTCTTGTGTGGGTAATGTATATTCTTTTTAACAGAGATTTGGAATTATCCTGTGACGAAACCGTAGTCCGTAGATTTGGAATGGATATAAAGTCGGTATATGCAACTGCTTTAATATCTATGGAAGAAAAAAAGAGCGGACTGACACCATTATGTAACAGTTTCAGTAAAAATGCGATTGAAGAGAGGATAAGAGCAATTATGAAGATAAAGAAGACATCTAAGTTTGCAGTAATTATAAGTGCAGTATTGGTAATTTGCGTGACAGGTGGATTTGCAACTTCCGCATCATCCTTGGAGAAAAAGACAGAGACAGCGCAAGAAAACGGTGAAACAACAGTTGCTTTAAACGAAGTGAATATCCGGGAAGATGAATCACTTTCAAGTTCGGATGTGGAATGGTGGACAGCAGAAGAGTATGCGAAATGGCTGGACGAGGAAAAAGAAGTTCTGCAGTCTATGATTGGTGAAAAAGCTTATACAGGCGGCGACGGATGGTTTGTATGGACACAGGAAAAGGTAGATGAGACGATTGCACTTTATGAGGATAATCTTCAAAAAATAAAAGATGGGATGAAGTTGTCGAAATCATCTGATGATGCAGTGGGAATTACAATGGCATATTCTCCGGAAAATATAGAATATGCGAAGCAGGAAGCAGAAACGGTCACCGAAAATAAAGACAGTAATGAAAATGTATTCAGCGAAGAACAGCTTTCTGAATATGCAAAAGCGGGAATAACTTACCAGAAAGAAACAGGATTTCTGATGTATGATGGAAAGACCATTGGATATTTCCGGGATGAGTTTAAGCCGGGTACTTATACAATAAGTTCCAAACGTGGAGGTACGCTTCGAGTTGAAGTGCAAAGGGAAAACTATGGCACCATCACAGACGTAAAGGCAGAACCGTTATCAGATGATTTTTGGTCAGAACCGGCAGTATTGGTTGAAAGTTCCGGCGGAGAAGCTGTAACTGCAGATGAAATGAAAGGATCTGTTTTTGAAGAAGGAGGAAGTGAGAACATAGCGGCTGATGACATGGGCGAATATAGCAGTGAAGAGGGAAAAGGTCTTAATATTGCTGTTCCACAGGAGTATGCTGATTATGGAGTATCTTGTGATGCTCAAGGAAACTGGGTTTATAATGGTAAGATTATAGCAGATTTATATGATGAGGGAAGGGGAATCTTTTCTAACAGCAACGGAACTATGTACATTGAAGTAACGAGAGACAAAAGTGGAAAGATCAGCAGCTTTCAAAAAGTAAGCAAAAATAGAATGCAGGAATTATTTACTGAATTTAATCCGGAAGCGGAAACATTTGATGGATATACTTCAGAGGCGAAACATTAAGTTAGTATTAAATGAAACGAGGACGATTAGGTGGGAAAAATATTGCTGGTATCATTCGAGGGAGCTGAGGAAGATTTGGTAAATTCTGTTATTTCTGTGTTAGATTCCGGCAGAGAGAAATTTCTTTTTCAGGAAATACAATTTCAATCGAAAATATGGCATAAGGGTATAGCGATTGATTTGAAACGGAGAGAAGTCGTTCGTGATAATAGAAAAATAGAATTAACTTACACCGAGTTTGAAATCCTGCAGTTATTAGCACAAAATCCAGGAAGAGTATTTAGTAAAGAACAGATTTATGATATAGTCTGGAAAGAATCCTATTTTGGCGATTACAATATAGTAATGAGCCATATCAGTCATATTCGTGAGAAAATAGAAGATGATCCGGGTAACCCGGTATATATTCAAACCGTCTGGGGTGTAGGATACAAGTTCAATGAGAAGGCAGGCAGCGAGTAAATTCGCTGCCTTTCCTTTACAGGGATGGATTCAGATTTTGCTGAGTTTTAAGATAATATTGCTCTGCTGATACAACCAGTCTGTGAATTCTGTCGGACTGGTTGCTCCTGCCTTTACAGCTTTCTTACGCTGCAGAGCTTCTTTCTTAAAAAGGTCAAACGCATTTTTCATTTCTTCCAGGCGTTCAATCGGAAAATTAGCAGTTTTTTGGGACTTATTGATTTTATTACGCCAATTCTGGCATTCATTTTTATAAAGCAGATCATAGTTATTTTCTCTGGCTCGTTCATCAAACTCCCTTTTGTTTTGAAGTGCCTGTGCTTTACGGCACTTATCACTGCACAGTTCATAACGCTGGCTTTTTGCCAGAAAATATTTTCCACAGACTTTGCACTGACGGAAACAAAGGCCCCAGTCATTCAGTCGATTCAAGTAATAAGTGATAAGCGGATAAAAAGAGCTATAGGCAGCTACGCATTCTGTTCTGCGCCTATTATCCGGAAACCAAAGTTCAAGTCGAGTGATTTCAGCAGGAGTGTTGCGGAAATAAAGACTGCCAGTATGAAAACGTTCTGGTTTTCCGGTATCAGAATTAAAATTCATGACATTTTCTGTTTGGAATGCCTGAGTCAAAATTTGGATTTTTTCTATAAAACGATCACAGGCAGTATTACGGTCACGATATTCCCTTGTAACAAGATATTCATTCCAAATACGGAATGTAGCATACATTCTCACCGGATCACCGGTGAGATATTTTTTTGCCAGAAAATCACCAGCAGTCTGTTCCAGTGCAGGCTGTTTCCAACGGTTAGTGTGCAATGCATCACGTAGGGGAGCAAGTCCATATATATTCCAGTTCTTTTCTTTATCATATTCAAAATCTATCAGAAAACGTCCTAGAGGACGTGTTATATCATATATGACATCGTTATCTTTATTTCCGTCCAGTCGAAAACGGATTTGCTGTTCCGTTCCGATTAAAATTCGCTCCTTCATTTTGTCTCTATCCAATGCCAGAACGAAGAGGATGTGGTCGTAGCAAGGTTCTTGCCTTATAAATTGATAAGCCATTTCTATTTGCTCCTGTTTTGTATGGTAATTTTAAAAAATATAATATTAGTTACATTTATGGTATCGCGAAAGTATTGAAAAGTCAAGATGAGATTGATAAGATACGATTGAATGGTAATTTCGTACTATGCAGTGTACTTTGACAACTTTATGACCGTCTAACCTAAGATAAACCGCCATGACCTTCGATAAAAGAAGTGAGCGCATCCGAATGGATGACGTGTTGTATGCCTTGACAGCAGTATGACTCAGGAAACAGGAAAGAGAAAACGGCAATGAGAAGCTAAAAAAATGAGATCAAAAATGGAGGAACAACATGAGTGAAAATAAGAGATTAAACAATTATGATGAACTGCCTCTTGTACTGGATGTGGCTGATATTCAGCGGATTATGGGGATTTCCAGAGTAACGGCTTATGAACTGGTTCATACACCCGGTTTTCCGGCATTTCGAAGCGGCAGATTAATTAAGGTTAGTAAAATTGCTTTTTTCGAATGGATGGCAAAGGGGAATGGAAGGGTGCCGGAGAATAGTAACTAAATCTGGAGCAGAGCGGAGAGCGAAGTCTTTTGTGCAGGTTAAGGGCGGCAGCCATTGCCCAGTGAGTTGATGCGTGCGTCTACTCGTACTGGGTATTACCTGACGCAAATTCACGCAGGTTTGCAGCTTCGCTGCCTTATTTAATTTGGAAAAACGTGAAAAAGGAGGGCAAGAAAATTATTGAAAGCAACAAGACACAATGGACGCTCCGGGAAAAATGGCACTTATAATCCCAGGCATAATGATCGCCGTTTCGACTTGGAAAACAGTGAACATATTGATGCTGGAAGAGTCAGAGAAAATATTTACTGGGACTGTTACCGTGGCTATACCACAATGCAGAACAGGGAAGAAGATTCTCAGGATATCAGTTTTGAGAAAATTGAATGTACTTTTTATCAGGAACATTATGGAAAATATATAGAAGCGCAGAATGAAAGAAATGCAAGAACCCGTCATACAGAGCGTAACCGATCTGTGGAAGATTTACTAAAGAACAATAAAACCTGTCCAGAGGAAACTATTTTTCAAATAGGAACAGTAGAAGAATCTGTTTCCTATGAAATATTACTTGCGGTCGTACAGGACTTTACAAAGCAGTTCACAAATCGGTTCGGTTCTCATGTCCATATTCTGGACTGGGCACTGCATTTGGACGAAGGAACGCCGCACATTCATGAACGTCATGTTTTTGATTGTGAGAATAAGTACGGGGAAATCTGTCCCCAGCAGGAAAAAGCACTGGAAGAATTAGGGATTGCACTTCCAAAACCGGATAAACCTAAAGGCCGCAATAATAATCGAAAGCAGACTTTTGATGCTATTTGCCGGACAATGCTTTTTGATATAACTCGAAAATACGGGTTGCATCTGGAAGAAGAACCGTCTTATGGAGGGCGAGATTATCTTGAAAAGCAGGATTATATCCTGTTTAAGCAAAAGGAACAGATGAAAAACCAGACAGAAATACTGGATACACTTACTTTGAAAATTGAAGAAGTAGAAGCTTTGATCGATGAAGTTTCAGATATTGCTTACGACAAAGCTGTGGAGGTTGTGACGGATGAGGTCAGAGTGGAAACCCATAAAGAAGACATTCGTCTGGTAGAACAGTCAAAGGCGTGGGTGCTTTCCCCTGAGCGCAAGGCTTCCCAAAAAGAAAGAACTTATGCTGTAAGTCGATTGGACGGAGTAATTACCAAAATTACAAAAGCTATGCAGACAGCAGTTAAAACAATCCAGACCACGCTGATAAAACCGGAAGTCAAAAAGGTGAATACCGAACAGATTAAGAAAAAAGCCAGAAGTTCCATTCTGGATAGGCTGGCAAAAGCAAAAATTACTGCGGAACAGGAGAACCGAGAGCGATGGGAACACGAAGGAAGAACTAAATTGGGAAGGAACGATATGGAGTTGTGATGTAAAGAAAAGAGGAAAAGGATGAATATATTTGAAGCAGTTAAACAGTCTGTGACTACCCGGCAGGCTGCAGAAAGCTATGGAATACGGGTAAACAAGAATGGAATGGCGGTCTGTCCATTTCACCGTGACAAGAATCCAAGCATGAAAGTGGACAGGCGTTTTCATTGTTTCGGATGTCAGGCAGATGGGGATGTGATTGATTTTACGGCACACTTGTACAATTTAAAACCAAAAGAGGCGGCAGAGAAATTGGCAAGAGATTTTTCTATACATTATGAGAACATGGGGCACAGCCCGCCACAGAGAAAACAAATCAAACGACAGCTAACACAGGAACAGAGGTATCTGCAGGCAGAAAATAGATATTTCCGTGCACTGGCAGATTACCTGCATTTGTTGAAACAGTGGAAAGAAGAGTGTGCTCCGAAACAGGTGGAAGATGTCTGGCATCCGCTGTTTATGGAGGCATTGGAAAAAATATCAGAAACAGAGTACCTGTTGGATACATTATTATCAGGCACATTAGAAGAACGAGTTGCCGTAGTGGTGGCTCATGGGAAGGAGGTGACAGCAATTGAACAGAGAATTTCAGACTTTATCACCACAGACACGACAGGAATTGTGCGAAGTGATGGATATAATGGAAGCGGAGTTGACAGTAGAGGAAATCAGAGAACAACTGGAAATGACACAGAAGGGTGCTGTGAAAAACAATCGGCATAACTGTAAACTAATTTTAGAACATGATCCTCTGTTAAAAGGTGTATTCCGGTATAATATTTTGACTGAGCAGACAGACCTTGTAAAACCTGTGTGGTGGGAACGGATAAGCCCGGCATTCACAGATATGGATTTGAACTATATTATGCTTTATCTGGAAGAAACGTATGGTTTGACGATGGATAAGGTTGTGCAGAAAAGTATTGTCCATCAGGCAGATCGGAACAAATATCATCCTGTCCGGAATTATCTGAATAGTCTGCAATGGGATGGACAGGAGCGTATCCGCTATGTGCTGCATCATTTCTTGGGCGCACCTGTGGATGAGTTGACCTATGAAAGTATGAAAATATTTTTGCTGGGAGCTATTGCCCGTGCGTTCCGCCCTGGAATTAAGTTTGAATATATGCTCTGTCTGGTCGGTGGTCAGGGCGTAGGAAAATCTACATTTTTTCGATTCATGGCAGTAAAGGATGACTGGTTCACCGATGACATCGGCAAACTGGATTCGGAAAAAGTTTATTGTCAGCTTCGTGGTCATTGGATGATTGAAATGTCTGAAATGGTCGCAACGGCACGCTCTAAGAGTATTGAGGAAACAAAGAGCTTTCTGAGCAGGCAGAAAGAGACTTATCGGGATTCTTATGCAGTATATGCTCTTGATCGTCCGAGGCAATGTGTATTTGGAGGAACATCCAATATAAAGCGATTCCTGCCTTTTGACCGTACCGGAAATCGAAGATTCGTTCCGGTTCAGACGAACCGGGCAGAGATGGAGGTTCATATCCTCGAAAATGAGAAGGAATCCAGGCAGTATATTGATCAGGTGTGGGCGGAAGCAATGATGTTGTACCGTAATGGGAATTTTAAATTGGCGTTTTCAAAGGAAACAGAAGCACAGCTTGATAAATTGCGGCAGGAGTTCATGGCGGATGATACGGAAGCCGGAATGATACAGGCATGGCTGGATGAACATGAGGATAGGAAAGTCTGTTCATTGATGCTGTTTAAGGAGGCACTGGACAATCCTTATATAAAGCCGAAGAAGGCGGAGACAGACCGCATCTGTGAAATCATGAATACAAGCATTGTGGGTTGGAAACAGGGTACGATGACAAGGTTCAAGGATTACGGTACACAGCGTTCGTGGGTATGTGTAAACGAAAACTGTAAACGAGACACAAAAGACTTAAAAAATGAAAATGACTGGTACCCGGTTACTGAGGAGGAAGCCCGGCAGATGGAGTTACCCTTCCGGTAAAACGCCAGTCAGGTTTACGGTAGTTGGCGTGTTGTTTACGCTTTTATCTATGGTTATTGCTTTGACTTGTAGAATTTGTAAACAATAAACAGATATATAAGAGTAATTTGGTATTGAGGAAAGAAAACTGAAAAAACAAAAAGAATTAGATTTTTTGGAGTTTGTTTACAGCGGTGGTTTACAACAGGGATGCCCCTTTGACCGGCATCTATTTAAGTTGAACAGGAATAGCATTTGGCAGGACTATTTCAAAAAACATTTTCATAGTTATGGACAAAGACATACGGGAGGAGGTGGAAATTCCGCTATGAAAAAGAGAAAACTTAATTATCGATTCCATAATCCAAACACAGCGGAAGTGACCGCCGACTATCTGTTAAAGATATTGATTGAAGCAAATGCAAGTAAGGTGGAACAGGCAATACAAGAAGCAGCGGATGAGCTTCCCAATGAACCAAAACATGATGGAGGGTATCCTGCGTAGCGCGTGGGATGCCTTTTATTTTTTTGCTATTGCTTGTGTTCTGTCTAAAAATCAGTTAAAATTAGTTCTAGAAAGTCATAGATTAGTCATAGAATTTAGTCATAGAAAATTTTGAAAGGCGGAAGAATATGATATATACGGATAGCCAATTAAAAGAAAAGATTGTTCGCATGATAGAATCCTTTGAAAATGAAGTTGTAGAATTTAAAGAAGCACGCACAAATTATTCATTCAATGACATTGGCAAATATTTTTCTGCACTTAGCAATGAAGCAAATCTTCGGGGATTACAGGAGGCGTGGCTGATTTTCGGAATTTCGGATGATAAACGATATGTAGGAACGGAATTTCGGAAACAGGGAAGTCTGCAAAGCTTGAAAAAGGAAATCGTAAATGGAACTAATGAACGATTGACATTTTTGGAGATATACGAATTGACAATGGAAAAATGTCGAGTGATAGCATTTCAAATTCCTCCAGCTATTAGAGGGATTCCGACAACATGGCAAGGGGCAGCGTATGCCAGAGAGCATGAATCTGTATCGCCGCTTCCGATGAATAAAGTAGATCTACTTAGAAATCAGATAGGAATGGATTGGTCAAAAGAAATTGTAGAAGATGCTACCATAGAAGATTTGGATGAAGAAGCGATTAAAAGAGCAAGAGAACTTTTCTCAAAACGTCAGAGTGATCGAAAAAAAGCACAGGAAGTTTTAAAGAAACTGTCTGATATTGAGGTTTTAAATAAAGCTGGTATTACAATAAAAGGAAAAATAACCAGAACGGCGTTATTGTTATTAGGAAAAAGTGAGGCTAAATATTTCTTTGATGGCTTTATTCCTAGAATTACCTGGACACTTTATAATGCAGATAATTCGGTAAAAGCTTATGAACATTTTGATATACCGATGTTAATGGCAGTGGATAAGGTATATTCCAGGATCAGAAATGTAAAGTATCGCTATATTGCCGGACAGCAGACTTTGTTTCCGGATGAAGTAGATCAATATGAACCAGAGCTGATCAAAGAGATTATTAATAACTGTATTGCTCATCAGGACTATCGCTTGCGTGGAAAAATCAACGTAGAGGAATTTGAGGACAGACTGGTATTTATCAATGAGGGGGCTTTTATACCAGAAACTATTGAACAAGCACTGGAACCGGGATATAAACCACCGTATTATCGAAATGTGTTTTTGTGTAACGCAATGGTAAATCTGTATATGATTGATACAAATTCAATGGGAATACCAATGATGTATCAGATACAGCGTGATAAATGCTTCCCATTGCCGACATATGATTTGAACACAATTAATAGAGTTACAGTGACTGTGTACGGAAAGATATTGGATAAGAATTATACTCAGCTTTTATATTCCAATGAAGATTTAGATATGAGAACTGTATTTTTGTTGGATAAAGTTCAGAAACAGGAAGTAGTTTCTAAAGAAAGCTTTAAGGATTTGAAGAAAAAAGGTCTTGTGGAAGGACGTTATCCTAATGTTTTTGTATCTTTCAAGGTGGCAGATATTGTCGGACAGAAAGCTGCTTATGTTCGAAATAAAGGGTTAGATGATGATATTTGCAAGCAGTTAATTATAAAAGCACTTCAGTCAATGGGAGAAGCCAGCAAAAGAGATTTAATGGAAGTACTGGAAAAAGCATTGCCAGAAGTACTTAGCGATGAACAGAAATCGAAGAAGGTTTCTAATTTGTTACAGGCAATGAAAAAGGATGGAATTGTTGTTACAACAGGAACTAATAGGTATGCAAAGTGGTACTTGATAAAAAAATGATTGATTTACAAAAATGCGAGGGGGATGAAAAATGAAATATATTACACAAGATTGGACATCTACTAAGGATGGATATTTATTTTTGTTCAAAGACTACAAGAAATGTTGTTTCATTATTCAGATGATATTGTTAAAGCGCCTGTTCATAATACACAAACATTATTAGAAGAATATGTTGATACTGAAAAAGATGTGGTGAAAGGGAGTATTAAGCAATATCAATTAGATATAATTGCAAAAGAGATTAAGTCGAGTTTAATGACAGACGTTATTGTTCGAGAGTTGTATAAATATGAAGTTATTGAAGAGATGGCAAAATTTTTAGATAAAGATCAAAGAACAGCGGTACATTATATATTCAATAAGATACCAAAGAAAAAGTACTATGAAATATGTTGTAAATACTTGAAAGAAAATTTGTCGGAATCAAACCGTAAAACAGAAATTGAAAAAGGACTTCGTGCTTGGCTTGCTTTTTTGCTATGGCATGGATATTCATCGGAATATATATATAGATTCCTGAGAAATATATTTGAGGAAAGTATAAATGATCCAGAAAAAAAAGCACAGATTTTTTTGAATAGGTTTGATTTTGAAATTGGTAAATACAAAGTGTACTTTGTTTTTTATGAAAAATTAAAGCCATATCAAAAGTTGTTAAATGAAAGATTGCATATTTCGTTTGAAGATGATGGTTGCTTTAAACAGATTAAAAGAAAGCAAAAGTCCTTTATAGGGGTTATGGAAACAAAGGCATATGATAATTATTCAGCAATGAAACGAGCGTATTCTGCATTAGAAATTTTTTTGAGATATTTAGAAGTTTTTTTGAATGATAATATCAGTGTAATAGGTAAAAACGGATTGGTAATTCGACAAGATACCCAAGAGGGAATAATTCTTCCCGTAAAAGCGTTTGGGTATAAAAGTATCAAGCCTGAGCCACGAGAAAATTTTAAAACTGAAATAGATACAATTGTTTTGGGATGCCAAGAAAAAGGAAAGGAAACTTATTCTCAGCTTAATAAGATTGTTGATTTGCATAATGCGGCATTAAATCAACAAGACTTAAATGATGCATTTCTTAATTTGTGGTCAGCGTTGGAGGTTGCAAGTGTTACAGATAGTTCAAAATCCAAAATTGAAAGCGTTACTGATAATATAGTTTCCATTCTACAAAATGACTATTTCGAATGCATATTTTCTAATATACTTGACGATTTGAAAAATAATTTAGGTAATCGAAAAGTAAGTTTGTTGCTTAAAGATATAACAGAATTCGATAAAGAGATTTGTAAAATCGCAGGCTTTATATTTCTTGAAAAATATGAGAAATATCGAGAAGATTATTTTGCGAATGAGCTTAAGTATTATCCCAATATACGTTATAAAATATATAACTTATATGAGCAAAGAGAAAATCGCGAAAAATTATGGCATCTTTCCGAAAAGTATTGTCAAAGAATTGAATGGCATCTTTATCGCTTATATAGGCTTAGAAATGCTATTGTTCATGCAGGGGAAAGCCATAAACGAATACAAATGTTAGGAGAACATTTGCATATCTATGTGGATCGTGTAATTCTTGAGTTGATGGTTAAATTAGCAAAAGATAAATGCCTTGGGACGATACAAGATGTTTTTACAGATACATATTTGTTATTGAATAAAAAGAAAAAAAATTTAAAAGAACCAGGTAATGTTGATGAACAATCCATTATGCTATTGTTAGAAAATTTTTTTATCGAAGAGTAATGCATATAAGGAATATTCTGAAGAAAGGGTATTCCTTATTTTGCTATTTACAATTATATTTTAGATGGTACAATAAAGTTGTAACAGAACGACTTAAATATAACAGAAAGGTATTAGATATGAATATAGCTGCTTATTGTCGTGTCTCCACTGATAAAGCTGATCAGCTCAACAGTCTGGAAGCTCAAAAGCAATTTTTCTCTGAGTACACCCAGCGTACTGGTGACAACTTAGTTAGATTATATGCAGATGAGGGTATTTCAGGCACGAAAATAAAAAATCGAAAAGAATTTTTACGCATGATGGCTGATGCTGAACATGGACTATTTGATATGGTAGTAGTAAAGGACATCTCTCGCTTTGCCAGAAATACTGTAGACCTTCTGCAGAATGTCCGCAAACTGAAAGCATTAGGAATCGAGACACAGTTTTTGACGGCCAACATGACCAGCATGGGAAACAGTGAATTTGTTCTGACAATCTTCGGTGCATTGGCGCAGGAAGAAAGTGCCAATACTTCAAAGCGTGTGAAATTCGGCAAGAAAATGAATGCTGAAAAAGGACGAGTTCCGAATATTGTGTACGGATATGATAAAACCATTGGAGATTACTTTAATTTGGCAATCAACGAGGAAGAAGCAGCTGTTATCAGGCAGATTTATAAATGGTATATCGAAGAAGGATATGGTGCCGCCAAGATTGCAAACATGCTGAATGCGAAAGGTATCCGAACAAAGCGTAATTGTCAGTGGAGCCAGAATGCGACGTGCCGGATTTTAACGAATGAACTTTATACCGGAAAAATTATCAACGGCAAGCAGGAAGTAGCTGACTTCCTGACTGGACAGAGAACGGAAAAAGACGAGACGGAGTGGATGGTAACAGAACGTCCGGAACTGCGGATTATTGAGCCGGAAATGTATGAAAAGGCACAGGAGATTTTGGAGTGCAGAAGCAAGACTTTTAAATTAACAAAGGAACGGCAGAGCAATAAGTATTTGTTTTCTACTCTGATTAAATGTAAGGAATGTGGCTGGTCATTTCGACGAACTGTTCGTACTTATAAGAATACTTATATTCGCTGGGTATGTTCCGGTCATAATGGACGTGGGGCGGATAGCTGCCCGAATGCTCAGACAGTGGACGAGGAAGAGTTGATTGAAGTTCTGTCCGAATACTTTTCCGAGCTGCTGAAAGCAAAGAAAAATGTAATTCGTCACGTAACAGGCGAATTCCAGAGGGTTTACAAAGCCAAGGATGAGAACCTGAATTACGAAAAGGAATTGAACGCACAGCTTCACAAGCTTCAAAAAATGCGTCAGAAATACATGGATATGTACACCGATGACCTCATTACACGTGAGGAACTGAATGAAAAAATCGGCGGCACAAAACAGGAAATCGAGCGTCTGGAGAATGAGTTGAAAATGGTTGCCTATCACCTGACAAAAGGTGAACAACTGGAAACAATCTTGAATCGCACGTTTAAAGAGATTGAAGATATTTCCGATGTTCACCAGATGACCAATGCACAGCTTAAACGGATTATCCAGAAAATTGAAGTAGACAAGGATGGTAACGTAGATATTTACTTACGAATCTTCGGTGATTTAGGCTTAGATGAAACCGTTCTAATTAGTGACAACCAAACATAAGGACTGCACTGACCGTCTCAGCCAGCTCAATCCGGGACTGGCATGTGAAGTGAGACAGGTTCTGGATGTGAACAAGCAGGAGCGGCATATCAGAGGCGGGCTCGCTACCAGAGAAAAATATTTACATCAGCATTAGAGCGTGTTTAAAAAATCATTCCCACAAATTGTGACGTATATTTTGTGAAAAGCCTTTTTCAAACATGCTCTAAGAGCGTAAAAGAAGCTGCTGTCGGATATGACAGTAGCTTTTTTTAGGTATTTTTACTGCTGATTTTTGTTTTACATAGTATATAATGAAAAGCATATTGTTTGGGTTTGTAAAAAATTATTTGCTCCAGATTTCAAGCGTTTTTAACAATTTTTCTTTGATACTTAAATGAAAAACTAATTTCCAGCTGTGGATTATACCTGTAATTCTGCAGGATTAATTTCCACTTTACGTCTTAACAAGTTCATATATTTGCTTTATAATGAGTCCATAAGCACCCAGTTTTAATGTTTTTTTACATGCTAAATGGGCATCTGAAAATAGTATGCAGGACTAAATTCCACATGCCTTATGTGTAAGACTAAATTCTGGTGCAGCGAAATCTGCCTGTGCTTTACTGTTTTATTTTATAAGTTTCGGACTAAGCATAACGTCATCAGGTTCGATTGCCTTTAATCCTAATGATTTATGCAGCTTGTTGTCCAAGAGTAAAAGAGAGAGTTCATATGGACTGTGTCCATTAAAACTGTCTCTTTTTTCGTTATTTATGTGATTCATCATAAGCCTGACTTTATCGTCATTTAAATCAGCGAATGAACTGCCTTTCGGACATATATAGCGGATATACTCATGATTCTTTTCACAGGCACCTTTTTGCCAAAAGCTGTATGAATCACAGTAAAAGACAGTAGTACTTTTACTTCCGTCACAGAATTCCTCCATCTCTTTTCGGGCGGAGAATTCAGAACCTCCATCCGTAAGGATCACTGGAAAAAGCTTTTTGAATGCCTCCTGTCCCAAAACTGTTTCCAGCCATACAAAGACCTCCAGGACGCATTCCTGATCCTGATATTCCAAAAGGAACATGAGCATAAGATTGCAGTTGCGGAATGTAAAGGTTAAGATAGATCTGCTTTCGCCTTTCTTACCTTCCACACAGTCCATTTCCACGACATTGGTATCTGGATGCTCCTTCATATAATTCTGAAAATCTTCGTAGTTATGACCTTGGCGGTAAGAACGGTCTTTTGATCCTGCCTTCGTAGGTTTCCTGCGCTTTTTATAGCGCACAGAACGTCTTAAATCACCATTGCGGATATCAAATACACAATCATTAATGTAAGAGTAAAGTGTTCTTCGGGAGCAGCCTAATTCCTCTGCGTGGGTAGCATAAATGTGTCCGATGGACTGGTGTTTATCCCTGATCAGCGGGACCAGTAAATCGTTCATGGACTGAATGCTTTCGGGAGTCTGATTGATACCAACTCTGCTATCAACAAGCACACTGCGATATTCATCATGAGCATACTTGGAAGAATAAAACATTCTTGGCATGAGACAATGGCTTTTTTTAGCGCATCCATTACATACATATGGCGGCTTTTTAAGCTTTTCACATTCCGCCGTTTCATATGCAGGACATACATCTATACAACGCATATTTTGCTTTTTACAGATTTTACACATAGTTCCACATTGCTCATCACAGAGACAGGTCATTTTACATTTTTTTCGATGAATGCAGGGAGGATTGGTATAACTTGGATCCGGACGCTCTTTGACACGTGCATGAAGACGTACTTCCTTAGATATTGTTGAGGAATCTTTGCCTATGATTCTTCCAATTTCAGCAAAGCTTTTATTCTCAGTAAGAGCTTTTTCAATCTCAACACGCTGCTCAAATGTTAAATGTTTCCGATTGCCTTTATTATTCATATTTATCTCCAATCTGCACAGGCAGGCAATCAGTTGCAAGTACAGTATACATAGCAATGGTTATCAACGACAATATATATGTGCAGAAGTAATTTCTATGAGACTGGAATTTACTCTTGCCAACTGGAAGTTAAAAATACATTTAAGTCAATTTTTCTTTGATGAGTTAGACACGCAAATTTTTTATAAAAACAGAACAAATGTTTGCAAGAAGCGATTAGATATGTTAGAATATAGTTAGAGAGTTAGAGATGAAACAGTATAAGATAAATTGGAGCAAGGCAGATAATTGTCTGACGGGGAGGAAAAGGGATGCAGGTTTTATCCAGTTATGGCGTAGAATTACGAAAACAGAATATTCCAATCCATCAGACCCTGGAAATCTACCGGTCTGCGGTCAGTTATCTGACAGAAATATATGGGCAGGTGTGGGAAGAACTGGAACAGATTTCCGATAGCAAGAGACGCTTCAATGCCGCGGAGCATCTGGTACATACCACGAAAAAGAATTCTGCACGCTTTGATTTTGATCTTCGCTTCCCGAAGATGCCGTCCTACCTGAGACGAGCCGCAATCCAGCATGCATTGGGAAGTGTATCTTCTTACGAAACACGGATGGATCTGTGGAAAAAGTCAGGAGAAAAAGCAGGGAAACCCAGACTGGCGTATGAGAATTATGCCATGCCTGTTTTTTATCGTGATGTAATGTACAGGGAAGGAGAAGAAGGAAAAGACGAAGCATACCTGAAACTGTATGATGGCCATGACTGGAAATGGTTTTGTGTGCGTTTAAATCATACGGATATGGAATATCTGCGCAAGAACTGGTCGGGGAAAAAGGCATCAGCCCCGACACTGGAGAAAAGATACCATAAATATTTCCTGCGTTTTTCTTATACGGAAGAAGTAACACTTACAAAAACGCCGGTAAAAGAACAGATCATCTGTAGTGTGGACTTGGGAATCAATACCGATGCGGTCTGTACCATTATGCGGGCAGACGGAACTGTCCTGGGAAGAAAATTTATCGATCATCCCAGTGAAAAAGACCGGATGTACCGCACACTGGGACGGATCCGGAGATTCCAGAGAGAGCACGGCTCTGCGCAGTCACGGGGAAGATGGGCATATACGAAACGTCTGAATACAGAGATGGGAAGAAAAATTGCAGGTGCGATCGTAAAATATGCCGAAGAAAACCATGCGGATGTGATCGTATTTGAATATCTGGAAATGCAGGGGAAGATATCCGGAAAGAAAAAGCAGAAACTGCATCTGTGGAGAAAACGGGATATCCAGAAGCGTTGTGAACATCAGGCACACAGAAAAGGAATGCGCATATCCAGAGTCTGTGCATGGAATACAAGCAGGCTTGCGTATGATGGTTCTGGAAATGTATCCCGTAACCCGAAGAATCACAGTATTTGTGTATTCCAGACAGGAAAACAATATAACTGTGACCTGTCGGCATCGTATAATATCGGGGCAAGATATTTTATCAGAGAACTTTTAAAACCCCTTCCGGTAACGGAAAGGTCTTTGCTGGAGGCAAAAGTCCCTCCGGTAAAGCGTAGAACCTCATGTGTTTATGCAGATCTGAAAGAACTTCATTTACAAATGGAAATCTTAAAGGCAGCATAAATGCAGGCAGATATACAGCGGACTACCTGCAATGTGGGAACCTGCCATATCTGGCATGGAAAAATGCGCATAACTGCGCTGGCCTAAGTTACAGGCGTATCCGCCGATATTTAGTCTGACGCCTAAAGCGTCTGGAAGCACGCGACTTCAGTCGTGTAAGGATAAAATTTTTAATTCACAGGTGCATTACCAAAGGTAAAAGCTAATATGTCTCAAGGAATTCCCCAAATGATAGAAATTGCTACTGAAAAGAGATGGAAAGAAGATTTCGAAAATAAGCACAAGAAAAAAGCCGGAAATGGTTGGTTTCGATATAGTACACGATTTGCTCTACCTGTTATGAATGAGAAAGGTGATATTTTGGATTACAATGTATATCAGGCTGTGCTAATAGTAAGATATGCAGCGGATAAAAAATTGTATTTGTACGATATACAAAACATTAAAAAAGAAACGAGATACCCATCCTGGACTGAATAGTCAGATAGTCAGAAACCCATTTCTTTGAATAGATTATAATATATTGTTTATGGAAATGCAAGGGGAAAAATAGTACTGAGAAAAGAAGCTACTGTCGGATATGGCAGTAGCTTTTTTCAGGTGTTTTTTGTATAATAAAATGCTGTAAAGGCTTTGCAAAAACATAAGGGAGGATAAGAAGATGGCATTAATGGAAGTGAACTTCTTTTCAAAAGCACTGATGCGTCCGGTAACGATGAATGTAATCTTGCCGGTTGATAAAGTGTTTTTTGGAGAAGAAACAGAAGAAGAGAACAAACCGTTTAAGACTTTGTATTTGCTTCACGGAGTAATGGGGAATTACACAGACTGGGTAACAGGAACATGTATTAAGCGATGGGCAGAGGAAAAGAATCTGGCAGTAGTTATGCCATCTGGAGCAAATATGTTCTATATGGATCATCCGAATGCAAATGAAAACTACAGTGAATTTATCGGAAAAGAGCTTGTAAAGATTACACGAAGAATGTTTCCGTTATCTCACAAAAAAGAAGATACATTTATTGCCGGGTTATCCATGGGAGGATACGGTGCGATCCGAAATGGTCTGAAATACCATGACACATTCGGATACATCGCAGGTCTTTCTTCTGCTATGATTCTTGAAAAAATGAGGACAGCAGATGACAGTTCTCCTATGTTCTTTGAGAAAAAAAGCTTTCTGGAGAATGTATTTGGAGATCTGTCCCGGATCAAAGACTGTGAGATCAATCCGGAATGGATTGCCGAAAATATGAAAAAAGATGGAATCCCATTTCCGCATATGTACCTTGCCTGTGGACTGGACGATCCGCTTCTTCCTCCGAACCGTAAGTTCAGAGATACCATGCAGAAACTGGGTGTGGATGTAACTTACGAGGAAGGTCCGGGAGCACATGAGTGGGATTTCTGGAATCGTTATATTAAGAGAGTTCTGGACTGGCTGCCTCTTGATAAGGATAGCAAGGAAGGGATGAACAGCGGGAACGTAGGATTGTAAATTACAGAACATATTTTATTAAAATCTCTGAGGTTACAATAATCTCAGAGATTTTTTGCCAGAAATATTTTAGTATGGGTAAAATAACTGTGAACATAAAAATATACAAAAAAGCAAAGATAAAAATATATAAAATACCGAAAAAATAAAATTGTATTGACAATAATATGTGAAAGATATAATATATTTCATGTAGAGTACACGGGTACGCAAAGCAAAAACATACATATAATGAAGAAAGCGAAAACCTATGTGCTGGAAAATATGTATTTGAACAAAAAATACCCCACATAACTTCACCTGCTACCAACAAATGGAGAAATACATGGGATATTTTATGGAAAATAATTTTATCACAAGTCTAAATATTTGTAAATAAATTTTCCTGACAGAACTTATGCATATTTTCGTAACTCATATGACTGGAACTGAAAAATGTTTATCCAGTTAAAAATTAGTAAAGCAGATTTTATATAACTGCGTAATTAAACAGGAGGTACGAATAATGAAAAAAAGGTTACTTAGTGGTTTACTTTGTGGAACACTAACAATGTCTCTTCTTGGAGGGACTGCAATACCAGTATTGGCAGATGATGATCAGACAATCACAATGTGGACAGTATTTACTGGATCAGATGGAGATATCCTGAGAGAAATTGTCAAAGATTACAATGAGAGTAACGAAGATGGGATTAAAGTTGATATTGATATCATGGATGGAAGTACTCTTCAGGCAAAACTTCCTACAGCAATATCTACCAATACAGCTCCGGATTTTGTTTTGATGGGAATTGAATATATTTATCAATATGCAAATAATGATATGATTATACCATTGGATGATTTCTGGGAAAAAACCGGATTGGATGAAAGCAACTATTTGGAAAATGTTGTGGACAAATCAAAAGTAGATGGAACTTTATATGGTGTTCCGATGCAGTATAATCTTCAGTATCTCTATTATAATAAAGATTTATTTGAGGAGGCAGGGCTTGATCCAGAACAGCCACCGACAACAATGGAAGAATTAGCAGAAGATGCAAAGAAATTGACGAATCCGGATAAAAATCAGTATGGTATTGGTTTTCCTACAGACTATGCATCCTATTGTGAATATTTATGGTCAAATGGTGGAGATGTAGTAAGTGAAGATGGAAAAGAAAATAATCTGAATTCGGAAGCTAATATTAAGACCTTGGAATGGATTCAAGATTTAGTTTTGAACGAAAATGTTTCTCCTCAGGGGTTAAAAGCTGCTGATGCAGATACCATGTTTCAGTCAGGACAGTTGGCAATGTATACCAGTGGACCATGGAATATTAATGGATTAAAACAGTTGGGGGTTAATTTCGGAATTACTGCAATTCCATCGGGTTCAGATGGAGCTTATGCCCCTGAAGGCGGTTGTGCATATATGATTCCAAAAAGCGTAGATGATTCCAAGAAGGATGCGATTTATAAATGGATGGCATATTGGCTTTCTGACGATGTATTAAAAGAATGGTCTACAAGAAATGGATTTCCGGTATGGTCTAATTCACTGCTGGAAGATGAAGATATTAAATCTGATGAGATCTTAACAGATGTATCCGATGCATCTAAGATTGGACGTAACTGGCATCTGAATCTTGACTGGGGAAGTCAAATTGATCAGAATGTTATGCAGCCTATGATGGAACAGATATTATCAGGAACCGATGTATCTGAGGCGCTTCAGACAGCGTCAGATACTTTAGATGGTATTATTGCAGAAAAGTAGAATTCAAGAGCTGTTGCAGTAATGCAATAGCTCTTTTTATAGGAGAGCGAATATGAAAAATAGAAATAAATATCATGCTCAAAGTCAGAAACAAGCATATCTTTTTCTGGCACCGTCTATGTTAATACTTACAGTTTTTGTCTTTATTCCTCTGATTGGTGCACTGGTGATCAGTGTTATGAATATTGACATTTATATGAACAATATTTCTTTTGCAGGATTTGGAAATTATTTAAAAATGTTTCATGATAGCAGAATAGGAAATGCTACATTTAATTCATTTTATTTTGCACTGGCAGAAGTACCTCTTCAGGTTTTTATGGCATTATTAATGCTTATGTTGATGATAAAAAATAATCGTTTTCATAAGTTTCTAAGAACAGTATTTTATCTTCCATATGTATGCTCAATGACAGCGATTAGTATCATGTGGTCAATGCTGTTAAATACAAATTATGGTATGTTACCATATTTATTTAAACAAATTGGTGTTGACTTTCCAAATGTTCTTACAAGTACTACATGGGCAATGCCAGTAGTGATTCTTATTACAGTATGGAAAAACTTTGGATATACACTTACTCTTTTATCTGCTGCGGCACTGGGAGTATCAAATTCTTTATACGAGGCTGCTGAAATGGATGGAGCTACAGGATTTCAGAAATTTATATATGTAACGATTCCTGGAATCAAACAGACTATTAATTTTTGTATTGTTACAACACTGATTACCGCTCTTCAGGTTTTTGATCAGGTATATGTTATGACTAAAGGCGGTCCATTGTATAAAACGGAAACACTTGTAAGTTATATTTATAATCAGGGATTCCAGGTGGCTCCTTATGATTTAGGATATGCGTCTTCTATTGCTGTATATCTGTTCCTTATGGTCGCTATTATTACCTTTGTTCTCAGAAGATTTGTATTAAACAGGGGGACAGAAGAATGAAAATAAAGAAAATAAAAGTAAATGAAATAGTAGGAACTGCAGTTACAGTTTTAATTGCTGTGTTGATTTTATTTCCTTTGATCTGGTTGTTGGTTTCATCTTTTAAATCAGACGCAGATGTAATTAAATGGCCGCCAATATTTTTTCCAACACAATGGTTGACGGCACAATATAAATATGTAGTAGATGCAATTCCTATTTTATCCATGCTGAAAAATACAGTTGTTTTTTCAGTAGGAGTAACTGTAGTCAGTCTGTTTTTTGACTCGATGGCAGCCTATGCATTTTCAAGGATGCATTTTAAAGGAAAGAATCTTATTTTTGGAATTATTCTTCTCACAATGATGGTTCCTTTCCAGATTATTATGATTCCTCTTTACATTGAAGAATATAAATTTAAAATTCTTGACACTTATTTGGGATTGATTTTACCAAGAGCCTCTAGTGCATATGGAATTTTTATGTTAACATCATTTTTTGAGAACATTCCTAAATCACTGGATGAAGCGGCAAGAATTGATGGTATGAAGGAAAAACAGATTTATAGCAGAATCATATTACCGCTTGCCAAACCGGCATTTATAACTCTTGGAATTTATCATTTTATGAATAACTGGAATGATCTGATTTATCCAATGATGCTCACCAGTTCTGTAGAGAAGAGAACACTATCAGCAGGACTTGCAATTCTTGTGGGAAGTAATTCCATTAAGTATGGACCAACGCTTGCAGCAACTGTAATATCTATTGCACCATTAATGATACTATTTCTGTTTTGCCAGAGATTTTTTATGGAAGGAATTGCTACATCTGGAATGAAGGAATAAATTAACACAGGTTGAAAGGGAAAAATTATGGGGATTACAACAAAAGAAATAGCAAAAATATGTGGAGTATCCAGAACTACTGTACACAGAGCTTTAAATAATACAGGACGTATCAGTGAAAAAACAAAAAGGATGATATTGGAAACTGCTGAGAAAAATGGATATCGTCCAGATCTTTTGGCTACAGGGCTGGCAAAGGGAAAGACATATTATATTGGTGTTGTTGTAATGGATGTTAATAACCGTTATTTTTCTCAGATGTTAAGTGCATTAGAGATAGAAGCCAGAGAAAGAGGATATTTTATTAATATTACTCTTCACCAGAATGACAAGGAAATAGAAAAAGAACAGCTTTGTAAACTTGCAGATTATCATGTAGATGGCATTATACTGTCTTCGGTTAATAAAGGAGAAGAATATAAAAAATTTATAGAGAGCCTAAACATTCCAGTGGTTACGATTGATAATAAAATCGCAGATAAGATACCATTTGTAACAGTAAATGGAAGAAGTGCAATTTCAAAAGCTGTTTGTGAAATAGCGGAATCTGGATATGAAAAAGTAATATTTGTATGTCCTCCTTTGGCTGAAAAGAATCTGGAGAATATATATGTACATGAAGAAAGAACTGCGGGTTTTAAAGAAGCGGTAAAAAAAATTCATGGGCTGGAATATGTGATTATTGGAAACTGGGATTATCAGAAACAAGCAAAAAAAGAGTTAGAAAAAAGTGAGAAAAAAACAGCATTTTTATGTACCGGGGACATGTTTGCTTTAAATCTTATACGTATGTTTGAAAAAAATGGAAAACGTGCTGGTCAGGATTATGGAATCATGGGATATGATAATATTGATTTTTTGGAATATGTAACTCCTCGTCTGACAACGATAGATAATCACGTGGAAAAGGTCGCGGAAGAAGCATTTAACTTACTACTTCAGCTCATGGAGAACAAAAATGTTGCAGAAACAGAGAGAATTTTGGAAACAGTGACAGTACAGGGAGAAACGATATAATTAAGTGAATATATTGTAGAGGCTCCTGAAGTCTGTCTATAAGGAGAATTATGAAACATATAATTATTACAGTAAATAGTAAATTTAAAAAAAGCGAGATAGACAGCAGAATTTATAGTTCGTTTGTAGAACATATGGGAAGAGTGGTTTATACAGGCATATATGAACCAAATCATCCAACAGCAGATAAGGATGGATTTCGTCAGGATGTATTGGAAAAAGTAAAAGAGTTAGGAATTACAATGGTGCGCTATCCTGGTGGAAATTTTGTTTCTAATTATGACTGGAAAGATGGAGTAGGTCCCAAGGAAGAAAGACCTAAGCGCCTGGAACTGGCATGGCGTGCTGTTGAAACCAATGAAGTTGGAATCAATGAATTTATGAGATGGGCAAAAAAAGCAGGAGTAGAGCCGATATGTGCTGTAAATCTGGGAACAAAAGGAATTGAAAATGCAGCTTCCTTTTTAGAATATTGTAACATGCCTGCAGGAACGATGTACAGCGATATGCGGGTAAAACATGGTGTTTCGGAACCATATAAAGTAAAATTGTGGTGTCTTGGAAATGAAATGGATGGAGACTGGCAGATTGGACATAAGACAGCAGATGAGTATGGGAGACTTGCAGAAGAAACTGCAAAAGCAATGAAATTAATTGACGAAAATATAGAATTGGTTGTCTGCGGAAGTGCAAAATCAGATATGCCGACATATCCTGAATGGGAAGCTACAGTACTGGAACATGTATATGAAAATGTTGATTATCTGGCATTACATCAATATTATGGTGGACAGGAAATGGGAACAGCCGATTTTCTTGCTCAATCTGTAGATCTGGATTGTTATATTGACACAGTTAGTGGCGTTTGTGACTACATAAAAGCAAAGAAACGTTCAGAAAAAACGATGTATATTAGTGTCGATGAGTGGGGAGTGTGGGCGCCAGAAGGAAAAGTAGCTCATCCGGAAATAGAAGAAAAACCATGGCAGATAGCTCCTCATTTGAGTGAACAGGTATACACAATGGAAGACTCACTACTATTCGCAAGTATGCTGATGAGTTTTGTCCGTCATAGCGACAGAGTAAAAGTTGCCTGCCAATCTCTTTTAACTAATATCAGTGCAACGATTATGACTGAAAAAGGTGGAGAAGTATGGGTACAGCCTGTATTTTATCCTTTTTCTTATATGTCAAAATATGCAAGAGGAACAGTGATGGAAGAAGTATATGAAGGTCCTTCCTATGACTGCAGCATTGCAAAAAATGTTCCATATGTGGATACAGTAACGGTATATAATGAAGAATTAGGTGAGATTGCAATTTTTGCAGTCAATAGAGCAGAAGAAACTGTATCTGTTTCAGAAGAACTTCAGGGGTTTGTATTAGAGGAAATAGCAGAACAGTTATATATGACTTCTGGAAATCGCAAAGATACAAACTTAGAGAATCATGACAAAATAAAACCGTATGAGATAAATAATGCTGAGATAGCAGGGGATAATCTTAACTTTGAAATTGAACCGCTGTCATGGAATATGATAAGAGTGAAAGTAAAAAACAAAAATTAATAAATTTATAAGAGACTGGCGCACTAGGAAATTATTAAAGCGAGAGTCTCTTTTTTTCTGTAAAAACATATTGAATGTCATGTGGAAGTTGTGTATAATGAAAGTACAAAATAAGGTATATTATTTTAGATAAAAGTAAAATAAAAACTCAAAATCATAAACTGTGGAGGTAAAAATGACTAAGCTTGTAATCAATCCATCAAAGAAACAGAGCAAAATCAACAAAGAGATTTACGGACATTTCTCAGAGCATCTGGGAAGATGTATCTACGAAGGAATCTATGTAGGCGAAGATTCCCAGATCCCGAATAAGAACGGAATGCGTACAGACGTAGTAGAAGCACTGAAGCATATCAGGATTCCGGTACTTCGCTGGCCGGGTGGATGCTTCGCAGATGAATACCACTGGAAAGACGGTATCGGACCAAAGGAAACACGTAAAAAAATGATCAATACACACTGGGGCGGTGTGGTAGAAGATAACAGCTTTGGTACACATGAATTTTTTGAACTCTGTGAGCAGCTTGGCTGCGAAGCTTATGTTAATGGTAACCTGGGAAGCGGAACAGTTCAGGAAATGTCTGAATGGGTAGAATATATCACATTCGAGGGTGTTTCCCCGATGGCTGACCTCCGTAAGAAAAACGGACATGAGAAACCATGGAAACTGGATTTCTTTGGAGTTGGAAATGAGAACTGGGGATGTGGCGGAAATATGAATCCTGACTTCTATGCAAATGAATACCGCCGTTATCAGACTTATGTCCGCAATTATCATCCGGATCACCCAATCCACAAAGTCTGCTGTGGTGCCAATGTAGATGATTATGAATGGACATCTGAAGTATTAAAGACTACACATAATCATTGCCTGAAAGAACTTCACGGAAATATGGATGGTCTTTCTCTTCATTATTATGTACATCCGGAAGGATGGGAGATCAAGGGAAGTGCTACAGATTTTGATGATAAGGTATGGTATAAGAGTCTGAATAAAGCGCTCTTTATGGAAACTCTGATCGAGCGTCACGGACATATCATGGACGAATATGATCCAGAGAAAAAAATCGGCATGATCGTTGATGAATGGGGTGCATGGTACACAGTAGAACCGGGAACAAACCCGGGATTCCTGTATCAGCAGAACACAATGAGAGATGCCCTGATCGCAGGTATCACTTTGAATATCTTTAACAAACACAGCGACAGAGTAAAGATGGCAAACCTTGCGCAGATCGTAAATGTGCTTCAGTCCGTTATCCTTACAGATGGTGCTGATATGATCCTGACACCAACCTATCATGTATTTGATATGTACAAATATCATCAGGATGCAATGCTTGTAGACAGTTCTATCGAAACAGAAACCATCGGTGTGGAAGAAGAGTGGCAGGTACCGAACCTGACAGAATCTGTATCTGTAGCAGAAGACGGAGCTGTACATATCACATTGACAAACCTGTCTCTGGATAAAGATTATGAGATCAGAACTATCCTTACAGACTATCAGGTAAATGAAGTCAAAGGTGAGATTGTACACGGCGAAATGCACGAAATGAACACCTTCGAAACACCGGACCAGGTACGTGTAAAAGAATTTAACGAAGTAGAAAAAACAGCAGAAGGAATCAAATTTACAATTCCTAAATGCAGTGTTCTTCATCTGGAAGTAAGATAATTACAGTATTTTTAAAGATAAAGAGTTTCGTATAAATGAAAGATTAATAAACTTTACAGATTCACAGAAAATGCCGCTTCTGACAAAACAGGCAGGTATTTTCTGTGAACATTTATAATGGAAACAAAAAGGAGACTAAGGTATGAACGGGAAGCTGCGTGTGTGCAGAAAATGTCTGCCCGGACAGAAGAATGAAGAGGCTTTTTATGAGGATCTGTCACGCTATATTCAGCGTATGGATGAAGAACTGAAAGTAGATCAGCAGACATATGAGAAAAGGCTTGGCATATGCAGCTCCTGTGAACGATTGATGAGTGGGATGTGCAGGCTCTGCGGATGCTTTGTGGAACTGCGGGCTGTACAGAAGGTGCGAAAATGTCCGGATCTGCCGGCAAAATGGGAGGCGCAGAAATGAAAGACGGTTTAAAAGAAGGGTTATTAAATAAGGTAAAAGTAACGGATAAATTCTGGCGAGGATATCAGGAACTGGTAATGGATACAGTGATTCCTTATCAGGAGAAAATATTAAATGATGAGATTCCGGGAGTGGAAAAGAGCCATGCACTGGCAAACTTCCGTATTGCAGCAGGACTGGAAGAGGGTGAGTTTTACGGAATGGTTTTCCAGGACAGCGATGTTGCCAAATGGCTGGAAGGCGTGGCGTATGCACTGGAAGTCCGCCCGGATACTGAACTGGAAGAACGTGCAGATAAGGTTATTGAAATTATTGAAAAAGCGCAGCAGGATGACGGTTATCTGAATACTTTTTTCACGATCAAAGAGCCGGAACACCGCTGGCAGAACTTACAGGAATGCCATGAATTATACTGTGCCGGACATATGATGGAAGCAGCGGCGGCTTATTATGAGGTGACTGGAAAAGACCGTCTGCTTCATGTGATGGAGCGTATGGCAGAACATATCGAGAAACGTTTCGGAACAGAAGAAGGCAAAGAACCGGGCATCCCAGGACATCAGGAAATTGAGCTAGGGCTTCTGCGTCTCTATGAAGTAACCGGAAAAGAAAACTACAAAGATCTTGCCAGATATTTCATCGAACAGCGTGGAAAAGATCCGGATTACTTTGTCAAAGAAAAAGAAAAAAGAGGCTGGGTTCACTTCGATATGGATGTGAATAACAGAGAATACAATCAGGCACATGCTACTGTCTATGAGCAGAAAGAAGCAGTAGGACATAGTGTCCGTGCAGTTTATATGTACACTGCCATGGCAGAACTGGCTTCCATTTACAAAGATGAAAAACTCTATCAGGCATGCTGTGATCTCTGGGAGAACATGATTCAGAAGAGAATGTATATCACCGGAGGAATTGGCAGTACCGTAGACGGAGAGGCATTTACCATTGATTATGATCTGCCGAATGACACCGTTTATGCGGAAACCTGCGCATCTATCGGGCTGGTATTTTTTGCAAGAAAGATGCTTGATAATGTGATGGATGGACGCTATGCAGATGTGATGGAACGTGCACTTTATAATGGGATCATCAGCGGAATGCAGCTTGACGGAAAGCGGTTTTTCTATGTAAATCCACTGGAAACAGAACCTGGAGTCAGCGGGAAATTATACGGATATAAGCATGTTCTGCCGGAGCGTCCGGGCTGGTATACATGTGCATGCTGTCCTCCCAATGTAGTCCGTCTGCTGATGTCTCTTGGTAAATATCTGTGGAGTGAGACAGAAGATGGAGTTTATTCTCATATCCCGGCAGGTACAGAAGCACACTTTGATAAGATGGATGTAACTGTAGAGAGCAACTATCCGTGGGATGGCAGAGTGATCTATCATGTAACTGGAAAAACAGAGAAAGAAACCATTCTGGGAATCCATATCCCATCCTGGGTACGCCCGGGTTCTGTTCAGGTGCGTATAAATGGAAAAGTGAAAGATATCACTGCAGATGTGGAAAAAGGATATCTGATCCTTAAGAGAGTGTGGGAAAATGATGAAGTAGAACTTGCTTTTCCGATGAAGATCCGCAAGATTTATGCAAACCTTAAAGTAAGGGAAGATGCCGGCTGTGTAGCATTTATGCGCGGGCCGATCGTTTATTGTTTCGAGGGTGTGGACAATCCGGGCCTGCTTCAGTCTTACCACATCTTTGAAGATGCAAAGATGGAAGAGGAAGTCTGCAAAGAAGGCCTGCTGGAAGGCTGCGTCCTGCTTAAAATCAAAGCACGTAAGCTGGAAACAGTGGGAGATTCTCTGTACAGTGATATTGCACCGGTGAGAACGCTGACAACACTGACAGCAGTGCCGTATTACACATGGGGCAACCGCGGAGAAAATCAGATGAGAGTCTGGATGCGCGGAGAATAACCGGAGAATCAGATGAAATATAAAACAAAAGCAAGGAACTATGTGGCAAAACACATCGGTTCCTTGCTTTTTGCTGTTTTCAGATATTCTGTAAAATTATACATTTGGAGTATAATGCACTTTCACATTAATATCCTGATTATAGTTTCCGAAATCTTTTCCGAAGAGTGTCAGACCGCCAATATTCTGAGATGGTTCATCTACCTGAAAACGGAATACCATATCATCCTGAGAGGTAAAAGTGAGCTGCTGTGTATTCACATCAGAGATCT
The DNA here is from genome assembly GCF_020593585.1 of Blautia sp. DFI.6.71. Taxonomy (NCBI): domain Bacteria; kingdom Bacillati; phylum Bacillota; class Clostridia; order Lachnospirales; family Lachnospiraceae; genus Blautia; species Blautia sp. DFI.6.71. Next base: position 85,061 of record NZ_JAJDMJ010000003.1, on the reverse strand, counting down.
TTAATCCATCGATAAAAGTACCGTGACGGTCAATGACAAGCATCTTCAGAAGACCATACTGATTCCAGTTCGGGAACCACCAGTCGGGAGTGAACATACCGTGGACATCACCGAAATCTCCGGGGCTTGTCCAGGTTCCGACCTTTGTATTATTCAGGAAAAAGGAAATATCAGAAGGCCAGTCACTGTTGACTCCGGGAGCTTCTGAACTGATTTCAAAGGAGAGTGTCAGCCGGTCAATCTTCTGTCCCGGAGGCAGCATATTTGGAATGCGGTAATCAATAAATCCCCGTCCAAACCATAAAATCTTTGCATCTACATGGCTCGGATGAGCAAAATAACGAGGATCATCTACCTCACCGATGAGATTATCGGTAGTAGACAGCCCACAGGTTGGATAGACAGAATAATTAAAGTAGTTGCCGATCGGAATGTCAATAGAGTAACTGTCCTCAGCCGGGCTGTCATTGTTAGAGGCAATATCAACCAGGATCTTGTCAACATTAATGCGACAGACCTTCTGGTTTCCGTGGCCGGAATGCTCTGGAAGAATTGCGAGAATTCCGGATTCTTCGAGTTTCTTTACATGGCTGGTCAGGGCACCGTTGGTAATCCCCAGACAGGAAGCCAGTTCATTCATATTCATTTCCTGATGCTCAAGGAGAGTCTGGATCAGCCGTATGCGGATGTCAGAACCAAGAGCTTTGAAGACAGGGACCGCCTGCTCCAGACTTTTAATATATAACATAACGGATTTCCCTTTCTGTTAAAAATGATTTTACAGCGTTTACGGTAGATTATAACGAATCTGCAAAAAATGTGCAACGAAAAGAAAAAAATATAGTTGATATTTTCTGAAAAATGCAGTACAATTTTAAATACATAAAAAATAATTTATATAAATCTAAAATAAAAACAGACAGGGGGACACACAATGAGTGAAGAACTTAAGTATAATGAGCCATGGATTCTGCAGAGAGCAGATCCATATGTTTATCGCCACACAGACGGAAACTATTATTTTACAGCATCCATACCGGCCTATGACCGGATTGTACTGAGAAGAAGCGAAACTCTGGCAGGACTGAAAGATGCGGAAGAAGTGACAGTCTGGGAGAAACACAAAGAAGGAATCATGAGCGAACATATCTGGGCGCCGGAGCTTCATTATCTGGACGGAAAATGGTACATCTATTTTGCGGGCGGAGATAAAGATGATATCTGGGCAATCCGCCCTTATGTGCTGGAATGTGCAGATACAGATCCGCTTACAGGAGCCTGGACAGAGAAAGGCAAAATGGGACGTGCGGATGCAGATGAATTTTCTTTTGAAGCTTTCTCTCTGGATGCAACAGTATTTGAAAACAAAGGAAAACATTACTATGTATGGGCTGAGAAGGTAGGGGTCGGCAAGCAGATTTCCAACCTTTATATTGGCGAAATGGAAACTCCGTATAAACTGAAAACCGTTCAGGTACTTCTCACTTCACCGGATTATGACTGGGAAAGAGTTGGTTTCTGGGTGAATGAAGGACCGGCAGTTATTCATCATGACGGCAGGATTTATCTTACCTATTCTGCATCTGAGACAGGTGCTGCATACTGCATGGGAATGCTTACAGCAGATGAAGATTCTGATCTTCTTGACCCGAAATCCTGGACAAAAGAACGTTATCCGGTTCTTCGTACAGATGAGTCCAGAGGAATCTATGGACCGGGGCATAATTCCTTCACTGAAGACGAAGAAGGAAATCCGGTCATGGTTTATCATGCGAGAACAGAAGCAGAGATTGAAGGGAATCCGCTGTACAATCCAAACCGTCATGCCATGCTGATGAAAATCCGCTGGGATGAAAAAACGGGTGCACCGATATTTTCTTACGAAGATTAATGTAACCTGAGATGGGATAATATTTGGAAAACAGGAGAACTGGTATGAGAAAAAAATGGGGAATGATCCTGGGGCTGACAGGAATGATGCTTCTCGGAGCACAGAGTATATATGCTGCGGAAGCTGCTGATGGCACAGCAGAGACAACAGATGCGGCAAACGAAAAAGAAACAGCAGGCGCAGATGATATTGAGAGCAAGATTAAGAAAGGTGGCTTTACTGCCGGAGCTTCCGTGCATGATCCATCTGTCATCAAAGACAATGACACTTACTATATCTTTGGCTCCCATATGGAATCTGCGAAGTCCACAGATCTGAGAAACTGGACCGGTTTTTCCTCCGGGGTCAATGCAGAGAATAAGCTGTTTGACAATCTTTTTGACGGAGAAGAAGACGGCGATCCGGCAGCGTTTACTTATGTAGGAAAGAACGAGGAAGGTGGTTATTCCGTATGGGCGCCGGATGTCATCTATAACAAAAAAATGGGAAAATATGTGATGTATTTCTGCACCACATCTTCTTATGTGAAATCCAATATCTGCTTTGCAACAGCAGACGATATTAAAGGTCCGTATCACTATGAGGATACATTCCTGTACTCTGGTTATAGCTATCATGATGTTAAGGAAAGTAATATCGAAGAACTGATGGGAACAGACCCAAGGCCATATACAGCAGCGTCTTATGACAATAATAACTGGCCAAACTGTATTGACCCGGATGTTTTTTATGATGAAGACGGGCGTATGTGGATGGTCTATGGCTCCTGGTCCGGCGGTATTTTTCTGATTGAAATTGATGAAGAGACCGGCTATCCGATTTATCCGGAAGCAGACGAAGAAAATCATGTGGACAGCTATTATGGAAAGAAACTTCTCGGTGGTTATCACAACTCCATCGAAGGTCCGCATATTATGTATGATGAGACCAGTGGATATTATTATCTGTTTTTGTCCTATGGAAATCTGCAGGCAAAAGGAGGTTATCAGATGCGTCTCTTCCGCTGTGACACTGTAGACGGAACTTATACAGATGCAGCAGGGAAGGATATGTATTTATTTGTGGAGCATAAAGATCATGGACTGAAAATGATGGGAAATTATACATTTCCAAGTCTTACTCAGACCTATATGGCACCAGGCGGACAGACTGCATTTGAAGATGAAGATGGTAAATTATACCTGGTCTATCATCAGCGTTTTGCTAAAACCGGAGAACTTCATGAGCCTCGTGTACATCAGCTGTTCCGCACAAAAGACGGATGGCTGGTTGCTGCGCCATTTGCCACAGACGGCGAGACATTGAAAGAGGATGGATATTCCGGAGATGAAATCCAGGGTACTTTTTATCTGGTAAATCATGGTACGGATATTTCGGACAAGGTACATAAACCGCAGAAGATTCAGCTTAATGCAGACGGAACAGTTGCCGGAGAAGAACTGAAAGGCAAATGGGAAGCAGAAGAATGCACACCATATATTGATGTGACTCTCGGTGAAAATACTTATACAGGAGTTGTCCTGAAAATGACCGATGAGGCAGGCAATGATACGATGTGCTTCAGCGCTAAGGGTGACAATAATGAAACTATATGGGGCGTGAAATATCTGTTGCCATAAATGGCTGTGGGAGTATCAGGAGCAGTATATAAATCTGAAGTCAGGCGGAGAAATCAGATGTTTTCGGGATGATAACCGATGGTAATCCGTATATGCTGGTTATAATCTCCGAAACCTGCACCAAAAAGAGTACACCCGCCGGGATGTTTGGCGCCCGGCAAAACAGAAAAACGAAATTTCATAACAGACTGATCAGTGAGTGCAAGCTGTCTGGTGGAAACATCAGACAGCTTTTCTGCGTCCAGAAAAGTGCCTTCAGGGGTGATCGTCAGTTTTTTCAGCAAACCATACTGATTCAGAAAAGAAAACCACCAGGAAGGATTGTATTTTCCTCTGCGGTCCCCATAATCACCAGGGCTGGTCCAGGTGCCAAGGATTACACCGTTCAGGGAAAAGGTAATATCAGAAGGCCACACATTACAGAATCGGGGGGCTTCGGAACTGATCTCAAAGGAAACTGTCAGTTCTTCAATCACGCTGTGATCAGGGATGAAATTGGGCAGTATATACTCCAGATATCCGGTGGTGAACCAGACGATCCTTGCCTGGCGGCTGCCTGGGTGTATGAAATACCGTGGCTGATCCAACTGTCCCACAAAAGAAGTAGAAGTTGCCATACCACAGGTGGGAGTTACCGAGAAATCAGAAAAATGTCCCACGCCGATTTCTGCACTGTAAGTCTGCAGATCAGGACCGTAAAGCGCCATATTTACCAGAAGCTGATCCCAGTCTTTTATAAAATAGCAGCGTTTCTGTGTTCCGTGTGAGAGAGATTCATCCCTGAATTCTATCAGCCCGGCTTCGGCCAGAAGATTAAGGTGAGGGGACAGGGTTGTAACGGGAATTTTCAGGTTTTGTGCAATTTGTTTAATATTCAGACCTTCTCTTTCTTGGATCAGACGCAAAATTTGTACACGGACAGGGGAACCGAGAGCTTTGAAGATGGCAAGACCATCGGAAACAGAACAGGATTTCATGTAAAAACCTCCTTTTGACTGTATTTACAGGTATATAACACTAAATAAGAATTTTTAGAAAAATACGTTTTGATTAGTTATTTTACCATAAAATTGGTTAAAAAAATATAGGGAAATAGCAAAAAAATAGATAGATTGATGAATAAATAACGGGCATTTATTTTAGATAAAACTAAAATAATAAAAATAAATCAAAAATATATTGACATTTACAGGAAAGAATTATATAATATCAACATAAACCGGAGCTGAAAATAAAAAAGTTGTGCAAAATGACCATAACAAAAAGATGGACTATATATTTTAAAAAAATACGAAATGATTATGGGGTTTGTACAATGGCATCATTGAAACCGGAAGAGCGCAAAGAAATGCAAAAAAGGAGGATCTTTTTATGAAGAGAAGAAAATTGTTCGCGTTACTTATGACTGCGGCTATGGCAGTGTCCAGTATGAGCATGGCAGTGAATGTCTTTGCAGAAGAAGACACAACAGAGGAAGCTGCTGAGAGCGAAGAACCGGCTGAAGGAGAGCCTACAGCAGTAACAACCGTAGGTCCTGATGATGGAACAAAATTCGAGATGTGGTCATTCGTAGACCTGCATAATGAGTTTTATGGTCAGATGGTAGATAAGTGGAATGAAGAGAATCCGGACAAACAGATCCAGATTACATTCAGTACATATCCATACTCTGATATGCATAACAAATTAATGATGTCCTTACAGGCAGGATCCGGTGCTCCTGACCTCTGCGATATCGAGATCGGACAGTTCCCGAACTATTCCGGTGATGACAGCCCTCTGTATTCCATGAATGATGCACTTGCTCCTTATGAAGATACAATGGTGCAGTCAAGACTTGATGTTTATTCCAAAGCTGACGGAACAAGACTTGGTGTTCCTTTCCATGTAGGTGCAACTGTTATGTACTGGAACGCAGATCTTCTTGAATCTTATGGATTAGATTACAAATCTGTAAAGACATGGGATGATTATACAAAACTTGGTGAAGAATTAAAAGAAGCTTCCAACGGTGAAGTGTACTTAACTTCTGTTGATACAGGCGGTGTTGACTGGATGTGGCTTGCAATGGCTGAGAATGGTGAAGACTGGACAGGCGGTCCGGACGGAACTGTAAACGTACAGCTTGATTCTGTAAAAGAAATGCTCACAATGCAGCAGAACTGGTTAAACGATGGAATCGCAATGGTATCCACAGACGGACATGTTGACCTTGAAGCTGGTTTCTCCAACATCATGGAAGGTAAAATTGCTTCCTTCCCGAAAGCTATGTGGTACATGAGCCGTTTCAAAGATTACATGCCGGAGATGGAAGGCAAATATGACATCACAACATGCCCTGTATTTGAAGAAGGACAGAAATGCTCCGTTGGTATCGGTGGTACAGGTACTGTTGTAACAAATCAGTGTGAGAATCCTGAACTTGCAGCTGAATGGCTTGCATGGGCTAAATGCTCTGAAGAAGGTGAAAACCTGATCTGGAACGAACTTGGATTTGACGTCTGCAACACAGCATTATGGTCTGACGAAGATTTCGCATATGATGAATCCAATACTTATAACACATTCTTCCGTGTAAAACCATACGAAGTTCTGAATGAACTTGCTGAAAACGATGCAATCGGAACTATTTACACAACAAAGAACTCTCCGACACTGAACGATTACATGTGTACAACAACTCTGAACAATGTATTAGAGGATGGCATGGATGTAGATGAAGCGCTTCAGGATGCACAGGATTATCTTGATTTCGAATGTGAATAATAAGATGATAATAGTTCACTGATCAAGTGAATAATGAACGGTTACTGCAGTGACCGAAATGATATGGGAGGCCAGGGAAACGCATTCCCTGACCTCCTTTACTGTTATCCTGGTGAGAAATGAGATTTTCACAGGATGTGGAGTCTGATTTCTTTTCAGGATAATGGTAATAAGAAAAAAAGAAATTATCTGTAACTGTTCAGTAAACCATGATTCCATATGATGCTGAAAAGTTACTGCTATTTTTAGAAGAGGAGGAATTCATTGTGAATAAAGTGAAAAAGATGCTCTATTCTCAGAAGGTGGCACCCTACGTATTCGTAATTCCGTTTGTTATCAGCCTTCTGGTATTCTGGTTATATCCGCTCATCAGTGGTATTGTAATGAGTTTTCAGGATATTTCATTTGGCGGTTCTCAGTGGGTTGGTCTGAAGCATTATCAGAAACTGGCTTCCGATAAGTTCTTCAAGACAGCTGTATTTAACAGTGTGGAATACATGCTTCTGACACTGCTCCTGCTGATTCCGATCCCGATGATGCTTGCAGTACTGATGGAAAGCCGTCTTACCAAAGCCAAAGGTGTATGGAAAGTGATCATGTACATTCCGGCACTTACATCTGTAGTTATTTCCGGTATGTTATTCCGACTGATGTTCTCAGAAGGTGATAACGGACAGATGAACCAGTTAATGCATTTGCTTGGAAATGCCAGTATCCCATGGCTGAAAGAAAAGACTACCGGATGGATAGCTTTGTTATTACTCTGTATGTGGAGATGGACAGGTGTTAATATGTTGTACTTTATTTCCGGTTTAAAGAGTATTGATACATCTCTTTATGAATCAGCAGACATCGACGGTGCCAATGCAAAACAGAAATTCTGGTACGTGACATTGCCGCTTCTGAAACCGACAACTATCTATGTTATTACAATTTCCGTATATGCCGGTCTGTCCATGTTCCTTGAGAGTTTCATGTTGTGGAATGGTAACTCATCACCGAAGAACATTGGTCTTACTATCGTAGGATATCTGTATAAACGTGGTATTGAGAAAAACGATATGGGTTATGCGTGTGCCGTAGGTATGGTACTTCTGGTCATTGCCCTGGCTATCAATGTTGTCCAGCTTGTGGCAACAGGAACATTCAAGAAGGAGGAAAAGTGATATGGCAAAAACAGCAGCTCAGCCAAAGACAATGGAATCAAATCATAAAGTTGCGTCTGTATTATCCACAGGGCTTTTCGCTATCCTCTGTGTGCTGATCGCATTTCCGCTTCTTGCAGGTTTCTTCGCTTCCTTCCAGGAAGGCCGTGAAGTGGTTATGAAAGGTATGTCCCTGAATCTTGATTTTTCCAAGATGCATCTGGATAACTACAAATACCTGTTTTCCGGAAATGAGGATTCCCGAAAATATTTTATGTGGTATAAAAACAGTCTGATCCTGACACTGATTACAGTAGTTCTGACACTGCTGGTATGCTACTTCATCGCATACGGTCTGACCATGTACAAATTTAAACTTCAGGGATTTTTATTCTTCCTGGTAATCGCAACTATGTGTGTTCCTTTTGAAATCCTGATGCTTCCTCTGTATAACGAAGTTACATCTCTTGGGATCATCAATACAAGAGCCGGTGTTATTCTCCCCGGACTATGTGGTGCGTCGACGATTTTCTTCTTTAAACAGTACATGCAGAGTCTTCCGAAAGAGCTTCTGGATGCAGGTAGAATCGACGGATGCACAGAGTATGGTATCAGTGTTAAGATTATGATGCCGATCACAAAACCTGCATTTGCTTCCATGGCAATCCTCTGTGCAATGGGTTCCTGGAACAACATGTTATGGCCGATGCTGGTATTCCGTGATACAAGCAAATTTACACTGCAGATCGGTCTGAACACACTGCTTACACCTTATGGAAATAACTACAACCTTCTGATCGCAGGTTCCATGTTTGGTATCCTTCCGATCCTGATCATCTATCTGATCTTCCAGAGATATCTGATCGATGGTATGACATCCGGTGCTGTCAAAGGTTGATAATTTATAAGAACGGAGGTTCAAAACATTATGGCGAAACAGGCAAAAATGGTAGTGGACAAAGCATTTTCCATTTCCAAAATCGACAAAAGAATTTACGGTTCCTTTATTGAACATCTGGGAAGAGCTGTATACGACGGAATTTATCAGCCGGGACATCCGCTTTCCAATGCTGATGGATTCCGTAAAGATGTCATTGATCTGGTAAAAGAACTGGATGTACCGATCGTACGTTATCCGGGCGGAAACTTTGTATCCAACTTTTACTGGGAAGACAGTGTGGGACCTGTTGAGGAAAGACCTCACAGACTGGAACTTGCATGGAGAAGCCTGGAAAAGAATGAAGTAGGACTTCATGAATTTAAGAAATGGGCAGATGCAGCTAACTCAGAGGTTATGATGGCAGTCAATCTGGGAACAAGAGGAATCACAGATGCCTGCAATCTTCTGGAATACTGTAACCATCCTGGCGGAACCAAATACAGTGATCTTCGTATTAAACACGGACAGAAGGATCCATATGGATTCAAAACTTGGTGCCTTGGAAATGAAATGGACGGTCCATGGCAGATCGGTCACAAGACAATGGATGAGTATGGAAGACTGGCAGAAGAAACAGCCAAAGCAATGAAACTCATCGATCCGTCTATCGAGTTCGTTGTATGCGGAAGTTCCAACAAAGATATGCCGACCTTCGCACTCTGGGAAGATCATGTACTGAGCCACACTTATGATTATGTAGATTATTTATCCCTTCATACATACTATGGAAACCGTTCTGATGACAGCAACGACTTCCTTGCAAAATCCGATGACATGGACGAATTTATCCGCACCATCATCGCAACCTGCGACTATGTAAAAGCGAAAAAACGCAGTAAAAAGAACATGTATCTCAGCTTTGACGAGTGGAATGTATGGTATCATTCCAATGATGCTGACAACGATATCACAGAGAACCATCCATGGCAGGTGGCACCGCCGCTTCTTGAGGACATCTACAACTTCGAGGATGCCCTGCTGGTAGGTCTGATGCTGATCGTTCTCATCCGTCATTCCGACAGAGTAAAAGTAGCATGCCTTGCACAGCTCATCAATGTTATCGCACCGATCATGACAGATCCGAATGGCGGCGGTTCCTGGAAACAGACAATTTTCTATCCATTCATGCATGCATCCAAATATGGCCGTGGTGTTGCACTCCAGCCGGTCATCTCTTCCACAGAGCATGAGACAAGCGGACATGGAAGCATCACAGATATCGAAGCAGTTGCTGTTTACAATGAAGAAAAAGAAGAAGTTACAATCTTCGCAGTAAACAGAAACCTGAAAGAAGACGTTGTGCTCAACACAGACGTAAGAAGTTTCGAAGGCTACAGAGTTGCCGAGCATATCGTACTTGAAAGCGATGACCTGAAAGTAGTCAATGCATTCGGACAGGAAAACGTAAAACCAAAAACAACAGAGCAGACAACCATGGACAATGGCGAACTGACAAGTATGCTTCATAAAGCATCCTGGAACGTGATCCGTCTTGTAAAGGATAATAAATAAGAATTATAGAATCCCCTTTAAGTGGACCTGGTAAATAACCAAAATCTGCTTAAAGGGGATTTTTAAAGTCTATTTGATCAGAAAAGGCTGAAGCGTCTGTATCGTATATTCATGCAGCGCTTCTTTTTTGCTTCTGTCAATCTGCAGATAATGAGCGTAAAGCACATCCAGAACCAGCAGGATCGGAAACTGTGGGGAAATGATATTTCCATATTCCAGATGCTCCATACTCGCAAAGATCAGTGTTTCATCGCAGAACTCCTGATAGGATTTGTCCTGCCTTGCAGTCATAAGAAGGGTATAGGCACCTCTCTGATGAGCGGCTTTCAGAGAAGAAATAATATCAGCCGTCTGTCCGCTGACACTGATTCCGATCACCAGACAGCTCTCATCCAGAATCACAGAATTTACTTTCATAATGTGGCTGTCCGTAACCGCCTCAATATTCAGCCCAATGCGCATAAAACGCAGTTTCATTTCCTGCGCGACAAGTCCGGAACTGCCTCTTCCATAGACATACACCCTTGGCCTGGACACAAGCAGTTTGGTGATACGCGCAATCTGTGCTTTGTCCAGAAGCGCATTCGCCTTATTCAGAAGTTCCTGATAAGTATTAAACTCAGAAATTTCGAAGTTCGGAACATTCTCCTCTGTTTCCGGAGTAAGGCTCTGCTTATATTCATAAATAAACTCCCGATATCCGTGAAAACCACATTTCTGGGCAAAACGGGAAAGAGAAGCCTCCGATACATAAAGGATTCCCGAAATATGTCTGGAGGAAAGGTCTTCTTCCTCTGTATTGTGCATAAAGAAATCTGCGATCGTTCGTTCCAGTGGTGTAAATGTATGGTAATAAGATTCAATTAATGGAATAATTTTTCGTTTGCTTAATGACATGAGCTGGCATATCCTTTCTGTATGTTTGAACTGAAAGCAGGGTATCGGTGTATCAATCTGAAATATTACTTTTATTATAATACCTTGAAATTGCTTTCTCAACCTGAGATGTAAATAATTTCGCTGTAATATAAAAAATAAGAAAGTAATTTCAAAAACAAAGAAAAACAGATGCTCAAAAATAACGGAAAGAACAGGGAATGAAAGAAGATTCTAAAACCATGACATTTATTGAAAATAAATTCACCCCGAATTATAATGAGTTCAACTAAAAAACAGATAGCAGAACGGACAGAAAGACAACGCTGAAAACGCAGTTATTTTTTGCTGAAACGCAGACATGGGGTAGTGCGGACAGTAACAAATCTGTCGGAACGTGTTATAATGAAAAGGAGAAAAACAATGATTATTTATGCAGGAAAAGATTACAATGACGTGAGCAGAAAAGCAGCCAACATTATGTCTGCCCAGATTATTATGAAACCGGACGCAGTTCTTGGTCTGGCTACAGGTTCCACACCGGTGGGAATGTACAAACAGTTAATTGAATGGTATAAAAAAGGTGACCTGGACTTCGCCAAAGTTACTTCTGTAAACCTTGACGAATACAAAGGACTTTCCGGAGACAACGACCAGAGCTACCGTTATTTTATGAACACAAACCTGTTTGACCACGTAAATATCGACAAAACAAAAACTTATGTACCGAACGGACTGGAAGAAGACAGCGAAAAAGCATGCGCAGATTACAATGCGATCATCCGCAGTGTAGGCGGCGTAGACATGCAGCTTCTGGGAATCGGCGGAAACGGACATATCGGATTTAATGAGCCGGGAGAAGCTTTTGAAAAAGAAACTCACTGTGTAAACCTTACAGAAAGTACAATTAAAGCAAATGCAAGATTCTTCGCAAGCATGGATGAAGTTCCGAAACAGGCTTACACAATGGGAATTAAAAGTATCATGTCAGCAAAGAAAATCCTCCTGATCGCAACCGGAGAAGCAAAAGCAGATGCACTTTACAAATCTCTGTACGGACCGATCACCCCGAATGTACCGGCATCTATTCTGCAGCTTCATCCGGATGTAACCGTTGTAGCAGACGAAGCAGCATTAAAACTGATCCGTGAAAAAGGACTTCTGTAAAAATAATCTTCAGAATTAGCATCACAAAAGGAGCGAAGAAGAAATGATTATTAAAAATGGAAACGTATTTCAGGAAGATGGAAGCTATAAAGTAACAGATTTATATATAGAAAATGGCAGGATCGCAGCTTCCGAAGACGAAGTAACAGATAAAACCCAACTGGATGCAGCAGGTCTGAAAGTGCTGCCTGGACTGGTAGACATTCACAGCCACGGTGCAGTCAGACATGATTTTTCAGATGCAGATGTGGATGGACTGAAAATCATTCTTCAGTATGAAAAATCACAGGGAATCACTTCCTACTGCCCGACATCCATGACCCTTCCGAAAGAAGAACTGCTGAAAATTTTCCAGACAGCAAAAGATGTAGAACAGGACGAAACCTGCGCAAGAATCGTTGGCATCAACATGGAGGGACCTTTCCTTGACCCGTCCAAAAAGGGAGCCCATGTGGAAGGCTATATTCGCAAACCGGACATTGAATTTTTCAGAGAATGCAATGAGGCAGCAGGCGGACTGATCAAACTGGTAACTCTCACTCCGAATATGGAAGGCTCAGAAGAATTTATCAGGGAGTTACATAATGAGGTAGTCATTTCCATCGGACATACAGCAGCAGACTATAACTGTGCTGCAGAAGCCATGAAACAGGGTGCCCTTCATGTCACACATTTATACAATGCCATGAATCCGATGGGACACAGAGAACCGGGAGTGATCGGAGCAGCGGCAGATAATGAAAACTGTATGGTAGAGCTGATCGGAGACGGAATCCATATCCACCCGGCAACTGTCCGCAACACTTTCCGCCTTTTCGGAGACAGCAGAGTCGTTCTCATCAGTGATTCCATGATGGCAACAGGCATGGAAAACGGAATCTACGAACTGGGCGGCCAGGAAGTAACCATGAAAGACCGCAAAGCAACACTGGCAGATGGAACCATTGCCGGTTCAGCGACCTGCCTTTTCGGATGCATGAAGAGCGTCATTTCCATGGGAGTACCGGAAAGAGAAGCCATCCTTGCCGCAACAGCAAACCCGGCGAGAAGTATTGGAATTTATGATGAAGTAGGTTCTCTGACCCCTGGAAAACGGGCAGATATTGTTCTGACGGATGAAGAACTTAATATTGTGAAAGTACTGTAGAGATTACAGAAACACAGGTAAAAGTCTGGAAGATATGACAATAGATTAATAAAAATAATAATTATTTTTAAATGTTATTAATATTGAAAATTATTTTCTTTGTGTTATAATGAGCCCATAGATGAGGACAGTATTAAAAGTTACGAAATCGATAATAGAGAGAAAGAAAAGAGGGAGAAGACATGACAAAAAAAGAGCTTCTGGATGCAATTCATGGACAGATGATCATTTCCTGTCAGGCTGTAGAAGGCGAACCATTATATGTGGAAGAGAAATCCATTATGTATTTAATGGCACGCGCTGCGAAACAGGCAGGCACACCTGCAATCCGTACCAGCAGCATCCGTGATGTCATCGCGATCAAAGAAGAAACAGGACTTCCTGTCATTGGTCTGGTTAAGATTCAGTATCCTGGATATGAAGGATATATCACACCTACCATGAAAGAAGTTGATGACCTGGTAGCAGCAGGTTCTGATGTTGTGGCACTGGACTGCACACTTCGTAAACGTGGAGATGGCACAACTGTCAATGAGTTTATCGCCCAGATTAAAGAGAAATATCCGGACATTATCCTGATGGCAGATATTTCCAATTATGAAGAAGGTGTCAACGCATGGAAATGTGGCGTAGATATCGTAGGAACAACCATGAGTGGTTATACCGACTACACATCCAAAAAGGACGAGCCGGATTACGAACTGATGGAAAGACTTGCAAAAGATATTGACATTCCGGTTATCGGTGAAGGAAAGATCCACTACCCGGATCAGGCTGTAAAAGCACTTCAGACAGGTGCATGGGCAATCGTAGTAGGCGGAGCAATCACACGTCCTCTGGAAATTGCACAGCGCTTCCAGAATGCGATCAAAGAAAGCAAATAAATCGGATAAAAAACAATGAAAATTCTCCCCGGATCTGGATTTCGGATAAAACAGAGGGAGAAAGAATTACGGAAAATAAAACATCAAAGGGGATGTAACAGATAAACCTTTCAGGAATATCTGCTGCATCCCCTTTTTGTATCCGCATAACGGAAAATGACAGAAAGAAAACTTCTGTTTTTTATAAAAGTTTATTTGCAATCGCATGAGCTGTTGCAGAACGTGCAGCAGAACGAGCTTCCGGCTTATGACAGCAGAATCCGTAGAACATACAGTCAATAAGAAATAACTGACCTACTTTTGCTGCAACGGAACCGGACTGTAAAGGACTTTCATTACAGCCACACTGCAATACAACAGTGGCAAACTCTGCTCCCGTTGATTTCGGAAAATGAGTGACCAGGATCACGGGAACCCCACGCTGGGAAGCAATGCTTAAAGTATCACACATATCTTTGGTAGAACCGGAGTAAGAGAAAAACAAAATCGCATCCTTGGAATCTGCCAGAGAAACTGCGCTTGCCTGCATATGAGAATCGCTGATATGTATAAAGTTAGGAGCAGCAGTTGAAAAACGGGCCCATGCTTCCATTGCCATGACCATACTTCCGCCCTGTCCGAAACAGTAAATACGGCGTGCTTTCGAGAGAATCGATACTGCCTGAGTCATTGTTTTTTCATCAAAAAGTTCATAACTTTCATTCAGAGAAATAATGTTGGCAGCATGTACTTTGGCTGCTATGGTAGCAATAGAATCTTCCGAAGATACAGGTTCAGCGGAATTGCCGGAATCTCCTAAGTCGGTCGTGCGGTCAGCCTGTGCTAATGCCAGTTTAAATGCATTATAACCGGAAAGGCCAAGGCCACGGCAGAAACGGGTTATGGTAGCTTCAGATACATCGCAGTTTTCGGCAAGAGATGTAATGGAAAGATACTGTGTCTCTGCTGTATGAGAAAATACATAATCTGCCAGCTTTTTTCCGGATTTGGTAAGAGAATGGTATTGTTCAGTTATGGAATCAAGAATATTATCTGCCATGAGAAAACCTCCGTAGAATGATAAAAATATTATAAAACAAGATTTTATGGGATGCAAGGCGATATCTTTTTAAAACAGGCACAAATTTTTATAAAAATATTAAAATGAAAATTATTTTTATGGAAAGTGCACAAAAATAAAAATTATTTTCATCTATTAATTAGATTGAAAAAATATTTCGAAATTGATATACTCAGTCCAGATAAAAACGAGAAAGAAATTCAAAAAGGCAAACATAAAAGAAAAGGAGATCAGACATATGAAAAACAAAGTGACAGCGTTATTACTGGCAACAACAATGGCTATTTCAGGAACAGCAGGAGCATTTACCGTATCAGCAGCAGAAGCAGCAGACAGCGGAACTTTAAAATTATCTGTAACTACAGGTGATGGTTCCACTTCTGATGATAAGATTCCAACACCATGGTACAACAGACTTCTGGCAACAAACTTAATGTTCCGTTCCTTATTCCTGGCAGACAGCAATCTGACAAATGCACAGCCGGATCTGGCAGATTCCTATGAAATCAGCGATGATAAACTGACTTATACCATCACACTGAAAGATGGTCTGAAATGGTCAGATGGTGAAGATCTGACAGCAGAAGATGTAAAATTCTCTATTGAGACAGCATTGAAAGCAGCAACTATCAACTCTATTTATACTTCTGCATTTAAAAATATTTCAGACATGAGCGTAGACGGAAATACAATTACATTAACGCTTTCTTCCCCATACGCATCCATGATCGATGTACTTGCACAGTTTGCAATTTTACCGGAACACTGCTTGAAGGATGCAGATCCTCTGAAACTGGAATCTGATGCATTCTGGACAGATCCGGTATGCTCCGGTATGTATACTCTTGATGAGCTGAATGTAGGCAACTACTTCACATTAAAGAGAAATGAAAATTACGAAGGGGAAGCACCTAAGATTGCCAATGTAACCTGCTACTTTGTATCTGACTATATCACAGCAGCGCAGGCCGGAAATGCTGATTATGTATACGGAAATGCAGCAGATATGGTAGAAGCACTGGAAGGTATGGATAATTATACAGAGCATGAAGTTGATGTATTGTTCTATAAATATTTCATCTTTAACATGAAAGGTGCAGATGGAAACGTAAACGAAGCAATGGATAATGTTGAAGTTCGTAAAGCACTGGTAGAAGCTATTGACCGTGCAACACTGGCAACTTTATATCCGACTGCAAAAGTTCTCAACAGTGGTGTGCCGAATGATAACGAAGCATACAACGGATTTGAATATACCTTTGATGCTGAAAAAGCAAAATCAGATCTGGAAGCAGCAGGATACGATATGAGCCGTACCTTAAAAATCTGCTACTATAACAATGACCAGACTTCCATTGACCTGATCAACACTGTTGTATATTATCTGGAACAGACCGGAATTACTGTTGAAGCGACATTGTCCAATGATGGAACAACAGACCTGTTTACAACCCGTGACTATGATATCGGATTCAAAGGAAAGAGTGCATTTTCCATCGACGAATGGTACACAGAATATATGAGTACAGATGGACTGTTTTCAAATATCTTTGGCGGTGGTACAGAGTTTGATGATCTGGTAGCTGATCTGTTCAAGGCAACAGAAGAAGAGGAAAGAAATACCGTTCTGAAAGAACTTCAGGATAAAGAGCAGGAAATGGTTTACAAAGTTCCGGCATTCACAGTAGGTACTTATGTATTCACAAGTGACAATGTAAAGATTCCGGACGGCGTAGAATTCTGTAATCCACTTTACATGAGTGATATTGATTTTGCAGAGTGGGAAATAGCTGAATAATTCCTGTTCCGGCAAAAGCGCAGTGATGCTGGATAACAAGTGATCCAAAGGGGGAGAACCTTTCATGTTTCTCCCCTTTATCATTCAGAAAGATAAGTGCAGATGAGGTGATATAGTGTTCAAATATATTGTAAAAAAAATTCTTATGATGATTCCGATGCTGCTGCTGATCAGCTTTATTGTATATTTCGGTCTTCAGCTTACAGGAATCGACCCGATCAACTTTATGGTAAGCCCGGAAATGCTTTCTTCCAATAAAGAAAATGTAGAAGCACTGAGACAGTCTCTTGGATTAAATGATCCGATGATCGTTCAGTATTTTCGCTGGCTTGGCAACTGTCTCCATGGAGACTTCGGATATTCTCTGAAAGAAGGAAGCTCCATCGCTTCTATTATCGCAGTAAGACTTCCATATACTTTTGAACTTGCAGGATATTCTCTGATTTTTTCCGCAATCATTGGTGTTGGAATTGGTATCATTTCCGCAGTGCGCCAGAATGGTATCATTGATTATGTGGGACGTGTTCTGGCAGTGCTTGGACAGGCAATTCCACAGTTCCTTGTAGGAATTATTCTGATCCAGATTTTCTGTATTAAACTGGGCTGGTTCCCGTCAAGCAACCGTGTCAGTCCGGATGCCACAAATGCAGCACTGGATGCGTTTAAGCATTTATTTTTACCGGTACTGACTCTGACAATCGGTATGGTTGCCGTACTGATGCGTTATGCCAGAAATACCATGCTGGATGTACTGAACAGTGATTATATTAAAACTGCACGTTCCAAAGGAATCCCGGAATGGAAAGTATATCTGAAACATGGATTCAGAAATGCCATGAAACCGGTTCTGGTTATTCTGGTATTCCGTATTCCGATGCTGGTAGGCGGTTCCGTTGTCATTGAAAGTGTATTTTCCTATCCGGGAATCGGACTTACCATGACCAATGCGATTGTTTCCGGTGATTATCCGGTGGTACTGGTAACTACCCTGATTATTGCAGCAGCCATGCTGATCTGTTCTTTCATGGTAGATGTATTGAATGCCCTGTTAGACCCACGTGTACGTCTTGGCGAATAAAGAAGGAGGAGAAAATGATGAGTCAGTCAGCAGTAGATATGAAAAAAGAGAAAAAGACCGCAGCTTCTTCTCTCTTTAAAAAGAATGTAAAGAAATTTATGAATAATAAACTGGCCCTTCTGGGACTGCTGGTTATTGTTATTATGACCGTAGCCTGTATTATCGGCGCAATTGCAGGTGTAGATTATGTCACTCCGCATCTTCCGGATATGAAGAAAGCACCGGGAAACGGATATCTGTTCGGAACAGATACTATGGGACGTGACCTGTTTGCCCGTGTTCTGATCGGAGGCTGTTATTCTATTCTGATCGGTGTTTTCTGTGCAGTGCTTAGTTCTGTGATCGGAGCAATCCTTGGTGCGATCGCAGGATATTTCGGAGGAAAAACAGATGCAGCAATCATCCGTATTTCTGAGATTTTTCAGGCATTTCCGCAGCTCGTACTGGTTATGATGCTGGTTGCCATTGTAAATAAACGAGGACTTGGAAATTTATTATTCATCTTTGTATTTACCGGATGGATGACCACATTCCGTATGGTACGAAATGAGTTTGTATCCATTAAAGGAGAGACTTATGTAAAGGTATGTGAAGCATTTGGCATGAGCCGTATGAACATTATGTTCAAACAGATTCTTCCGAATGTAATGAGCCCGATCATTGTTTCCACTACAACAAACGTAGCATTTTTCATTCTTCAGGAGGCAGCCCTTTCCTTTATCGGACTTGGTGTTGCGGACAGTACACCTACCTGGGGAAATATTCTCAATGCTGCGAAATCAGTATCTGTCGTAACAAACCAGTGGTGGATATGGGTATTCCCGGGACTTGCCATTACTTTATTTGTTCTTGCAATCAATTTCCTGGGTGATGGTATCCGAGATGTCATGGATGCCAAACAGCAGTAAGGAGGAGCTTCATGGATAACCAGAAAATCATATTAAACGTTGAAAATCTTAACACAACGTTTGTATCTGATAAAAAAGAAATTAAAATCGTAAAAAATGTTTCCTTTCAGGTAAAACGAGGAAAAACACTTGCTGTTGTAGGAGAATCCGGATGCGGAAAGAGTGTGACCATGAATTCCATCATGCGTTTTACCGGAAAGAATGCAATCGTAAAAGCAGACAGTATTCAGTATAATGCGCTGCATGATGGAAAGGTGACAGAGTATCATCTTGAAAGTATCACTAAACCGAACGGACCGGAAATGAGAGCATTAAGAGGACCGGACTTATCTATGGTTTTTCAGGATCCGATGTCAAGTCTGAACCCTGTTTATAAAGTGGGTGATCAGGTAGCAGAAGGACTTTTACAGCATAACAAAGGAATGAAAAAAGCAGAAGCAAGAGAAAAAGTTCTGGAAATGTTCCGCAAACTGGGAATCCCGGACCCGGAAGAGCGTATTGACTGCTATCCTCATCAGTTCTCCGGTGGCATGAAGCAGCGTGTGGTAATTGCCATTGCCATGATCTGTAATCCGGAACTGATCATCTGCGATGAACCGACAACTGCACTGGATGTAACCATTCAGGCACAGATTATGGAACTGCTCAAATCCCTTCAGGTAAATGAAGGAAAGTCCATTATCCTGATTACACATAACATGGGTCTTGTGGCAGAAATGGCAGATGAAGTCTGCGTTATGTACATGGGTCGTGTTGTAGAATTTGGAAGTCTGGAGGATATCTTTGATCATACCAGTCATCCTTACACAAAAGCACTTTTACGTAGTGTGCCGGTACTTGGTCTTGGAGATGATCAGAAACTGGAGACAATTCCGGGAGTTACTCCAAACCCGGCTGATCTGAAAGAAGGATGTGAGTTTGCAGACCGTTGTTCTGAGTGTATGGAAAAATGCCGTAAAGGAAAAATTCCGGCATTTGAAGTCAGCCCGGGACATAAAGTCCGCTGCCTGAAATTTGATTCTTATCCGGAGGTGAAATAAGATGGAAACGGAAAAGAAGGAAGTAATTTTTAAAATCAAAAATCTGAAAACCTGGTTTCCTATTACAAAAGGATTCATGAAAAAAGTAGTAGGAAATGTAAAGGCTGTGGACGATGTCAGCATTGAGGTTTATAAAGGTGAGACGCTGGGAATCGTAGGAGAATCCGGCTGTGGAAAATCAACTTTTGGAAAGACCGTTATGATGTTGGAGAAACCGACAGGCGGCGAGGTTTTATTTAACTATAACGGTGAGTATAAAGACATTACAAAATTCAACAAAGATGAAATGTTTGAGTTCAGAAAAAAAGTACAGATGGTTTTCCAGGACCCGTATTCAGCATTGAATCCGCAGAAAAAGATATATACTTCTTTTGAAGAACCTTTAAAAACACACGGCGTAGATTCCGTAGAAGAGCGAGAAAAGATCATGAACCGTGTATTAAAAATGGTTAATATCCAGCCAGATTACCTGATGCGTTTTCCACATGAATTTTCAGGCGGACAGCGTCAACGTCTGTGTATTGCGAGAGCACTGGAAGTAACACCGGAAGTTCTGATCTGTGATGAACCGGTATCCGCACTGGATGTTTCTATTCAGGCGCAGGTGTTAAACCTGATGAAAGAAATTCAGAAGGAATTAAATCTTACTTATCTGTTTATTGCACATGATCTTTCTGTCGTTCAGTATATGTCAGATCGTATCATGGTTATGTATCTTGGAAAGATTGTGGAAGTGGCAGATTCCAAAGCTTTATATGATGAGCCGCTTCATCCGTATACAAAAGCATTGCTTTCTGCGATTCCGGTGGCAGATATTCATCACAAAAAGAAACGCCAGGTACTGGAAGGAGAGGTACCAAGTCCTATTCACAAACCAAGTGGCTGTGCGTTCCACAACAGATGCCCTTACTGTATGGACATCTGTAAAAAAGAAGATCCTGTTCTTCGTTACCATGGAGCTGACGGACACATGACTGCATGTCATTTATATGATGGAAGTGAGGTAAAAGCATGATTTATACAGATTTAAATAATCTTGAACGTTATCTTGGGATGGGAAAACATCTGGATACAGCAATTCATTATATTAAGGAACATTCACTGAATGATCTGAAAAAGGGACGCAATGAAGTTGACGGAGATTTTGCATTTATCAACTGCTTTGAATATGAAACATTACCAGAGGAAAAAACAGCTTTCGAAGCACATGAGAAATATGCAGATATCCATATGGTGATTTCCGGAGAAGAAAAAATGGGAGTCAGTGATATGTCTCTGATGACAGTAACTGCTAAAGATGAAGAAACAGATTCCATCGAATGCCATGGTCCGGTGGAACATTACATGGATCTGACACCGGGAAAGGTACTGATCGTATTTCCGGAAGATGCACATAAAGTAAAAATTATGAAAGACCAGATTTCACAGGTAAGAAAAGCAGTTGGAAAAGTACTGGTCACAGAGTAAATAAAATTGTTTATTCAAATTGGACAGAGGAAAAAATAATCTGTCCGTGCGAATATAGTAAGATCAAAATAAAAAAGAATATCAAAAAGGGAATATGGTAGATAACAGGAGGACTAAGAAAATGAAAGATATTACAAAATATCAGGGAATTATTCCGGCTTTTTATGCGTGCTATGATGACAATGGAGAAATCAGCCCGGAGAGAGTAGAAGCTCTTACCAGACATCTGATTGCAAAAGGCGTGAAAGGTGTTTATGTAGGTGGTTCTTCCGGTGAGTGTATTTATCAGAGCGTTGCAGACAGAAAACTGGTTCTGGAACATGTAATGAAAGCAGCAGAAGGAAAGCTGACAGTGATCGCACATGTGGCATGCAACAATACGACTGACAGTAAAGAACTGGCAGCACATGCAGAATCACTGGGCGTTGACGCAATTGCTGCAATTCCTCCGATTTATTTCCATCTGCCGGAGTATGCGATCGCAGAATACTGGAATGATATTTCCAGTGCGGCACCGAATACAGACTTTGTAATTTATAATATTCCTCAGCTTGCAGGAGTAGCATTGACTATGCCTCTTTTCCGCGAAATGAGAAAGAATCCAAGAGTAGCAGCAGTGAAAAACAGTTCCATGCCTGTACAGGATATCCAGATGTTTAAAATGGAAGGTGGAGAAGGTTTTGTTGTATTTAACGGTCCGGATGAACAGTTAGTGTCAGGTCTTGCCATGGGCGCTGATGGAGGAATCGGCGGTACTTATGCAGTAATGCCGGAACTTTATTTAAAAATCAAAGAGCTGACAGATGCCGGAAAAGTAAAAGAAGCCAGCGAAATCCAGTATGCAGCAGATGCGATCATTTATGCAATGTGTGAATGCCATGGAAATTTATATGCGGTTATGAAAGAAATCCTTCGAATCCGTGAAAACCTGAACATTGGCGGCGTAAGAAAACCATTACCGGAAATCATCCCGGAGGATATGGAACAGATTAAGAAATGTGCCGGAATGATTGACGAAGCGATAAAAAAATACTGCTAATGAAGAATCGTAACTGTTTAGTAATTTTACAGTTACCCAAACTCACAAAAAGGATGGGCTTAATCTATGAAAACATTTCTGAGTGCTGACAGGAGATTTCTGAATCCTCAGGCAATGGAAAATGTGGAACTGAAAGCAGCTGTTCCGGCAAAAGATACAGAAAATAATCCGTTATTCACTCAGGATATGCCCTGGGAAATCAGGATTGATAATGGATATCCCAATGTAATTTATGACCGCAGAGAACAGATTTTTCACTGTTATTATACATTATTTACAGAGGATAAAGATACAGAAGGCACTACTTTGCAGGAGCGTACACAGAGAAATTACAGACCGAGAATGGATCGTGTAACTTCTTTGGCATACGCCCGGAGCAAAGATGGAATCCACTGGGAAAAACCTTCATTGGGTCTTGTAGACTGGCGTGGAAGCAAAGAAAATAATCTTCTGTTCCGATATGCGCATGGAACAGGGGTTATGCTTGATGAGCGGGATAAGAATGCCGGACGTAGATTTAAAATGGTGACCAAAGTGGATATTCCGGGACATGGAGCGCATATGGCGGTCGGTTTCTCTGAGGATGGAATCCACTGGGGAGAACTGATTCCCTGGCCGGAGTATAATCCACAGGCAGACAGTCATAATTTTCCATTCTGGAATGAAGAAGAGCAATGCTATATGTTGGTTTCCCGCATATGGAAAGACGGAATCCGTGTGACGACCATCAGTCACAGCCAGGATTTTATCCACTGGAGTGAACCCGTAGAAACACTTCGGGGGCGAGGATATGAAAACCAGATTTATTCGATGCCTGTATTTAAAACACATGGATTATATCTGGGTCTGGCTTCGCTGATCCATGAGGGTGACAGAAACGAGAAAAATTTCGACTGTGTGGATTGTGAACTTACCTGGTCTGCGGATGGTAAAAAATTTGATTTTGCAGCAATGGATCAGGCGGTTATTCCAAGAGGTGACGGGCATTATCCGGATGGAGAATTTGATAATTCCTGTATCTATGCATCATCACCTGTGACAGACGGACAGAAAGTATGGATTTACTACATGGGTGGAAATGGACAGCATACAAATTTCCGGGAATCTTCGTTGGGAAGAGCATACTGGGAAGCAGATAAATTTGCCTGCTGGACAGAGAAAAACGAGGGAATGGAGAGCATTCTGACTACGACTACTCTGATCTTAGGTGGAAATTATATAGAAGTGCTGGCAGATGAAGCTGATGCAGAGAAAGACTGGGAGCTTATGGCTTCAGTACATCCGGTCTGGACAGAAAATGCTTATGAAGGACTGGGAATGGAAGATGCTGTGACAGAAAAATCCGGTCGCTGGATTCGTATTTCATGGAAAGGGAAAAAACTTCCGGATAAAAGTGGATGTATTCGATTTCAATTTAAAAATCTGAAAATCTGGGCTGTTCGTGGAGAGCTGGAATATAAAGGCCATCGTCTCTGGGAAGGTGCAGATATGGAAAATGAAGGAATGTAAATAAAAAGTTAATATCCTGACAGATAAGAGGCATTTGAGTTTCATACCTGTCAGGATATTTTTTATGTTTATAAGTTTTACGGAGAGGATATATTTAAACTCTCCGCAGTGGAGAAACCAAGAGCTATAATCGAACCATTTCAAAGTTTCTGTGAAGCAAGATAATAAGCTCCCAGAAGCCCCGCAGAGTTTCCGAGTTCTGCGCTGGAAATCTGTACATGTGCAAAACTGGACATAACCATCTGTGGGATTCGCGCGTGAATCTGTTCCAGAATGTAAGGCTGGACCATGATGCCGCCGCCGAGAACTACGCAGGAAGGGTTAAAAATATGGATCAGGGTTGCAAGACCAAGCACGATCTCATCAATCCATTTATTTACGACTGCTTTAATTTCCGGGCGTTCCAGATTGGCGAAAATCTGGCGGCCGTTGGTAAGAGACGGGTCTACAGCGGAAACCATTTTTACCAGGGCAGTAGCGGAAGCGTAACGTTCATAACATCCGTCAAACGGGTCTGTACCGGCGAGCTTTTCTTCTGCGTGTGTGATGATGGCACCAAATTCTCCCGCTGAGAAGGAAGAACCGTGGTAAACCTGTTTATTTTCAATAATCGCACCACCGACACCGGTTCCATAGGTGAGGCAGAGGAAAGAATCTTTTCCTTTTCCTGCACCGAAGATGGCTTCTCCGAGTGCTGCGCTGTTGACATCATTTTCTACTGCGACAGGAACATGGAAACGCTCCTGAAGGATTTTCTGAAACTGTGTACCTGTGTAATCCGGGATGTTGCTGTTGGCATAAATGATATACCCTTCTTCCGGGTTGACCTGACCGGCGGTGCTGATGCCGATGGCATCAAATGGGAGGGACTGCTCTGCGAGAGTGCAGATGGTTTCGAGGATGTGAGGGCCGCCTTTATAAGCTTCAGTAGGACATTCACTGGTTTCCATAAGGTGTCCGTCCTGACAGATTCCATATTTGATTGCGGTTCCGCCGATGTCAAAAACTAAAATTTTCATAGGGTACTCCTTTCGGTTTTTTGATAGTGGGATTGTGATAAATGGAACAGTTGTTTTAAAATTAGTATAGCATATAGGGGAGATGAAGTCATTACAAAATGAAAAGAAATTTCTATTTTGATGAATAAATAAAATAATTTTCTTAAACATGAGGAAAAAGGAGAAAAATTTATATGACATTTTTTGCAAAGAATAACCAACCCGGGATATTGGAATGTAAGTGATGTGGGTATATAATTAAAAAAATGGATTACCATGAGTAAATGAACAAGGAGAAGGATGTATGGGTGTGAATTTTATATTGCAAGGGGCAGAAGCAAACATCAGCAGGATTAAGAAGGGAACGGAAATCCTACAGGAAGAATGGAATAAGACAGAGCAGAAAGTGGGGGATGTTTTTTCTGATGTCAGAGTAACTGTAAAGTTTCATGAGGGGATGGAACTGGAAGTGAAACGAATGAAGGCAGATGTGGAAATTGACTGCCACGAACCAGCTCATTTTTTCAGAGGACTGAACTGGGTACTCAATCATCTGGAAAAGGCAGAAGGAGAAAGCGAGAAAAAGGAGAAGGCTTATTTTGCAGGAAACGGACTGATGCTGGACTGTTCCCGAAATGCGGTATTTACTGTGGAGAAAGTAAAAGCAATGATCCGCATTCTGGCAAAGCTGGGACTGAACCGGCTGTTACTTTATACAGAAGACACGTATGAAGTGCCGGAGCTTCCGTATTTTGGCGTTTACAGAGGAAGATACAGCAGAGAAGAAATCAGAGAGATCGATGAATATGCGCAGATATTTGGGATAGAACTGATTCCATGTATTCAGACACTGGCGCACCTTCATAATGCCCTGAAATGGCCGGAAGCACAAAAAATTATGGATACGCCGGACATTCTGCAGGTAGGAAAAGAAGAGACTTATGAGTTCATTGAGAAGCTTCTGACAGCAATAAAAGACAGCTTCCATACAAGAAAAATCCATCTGGGAATGGACGAGGCAGTGCAGCTTGGACTGGGAAATTATCTGAAAGAAAATGGCTATAAAAACAGTTCTGAACTGATTAAAGAGCACTGTGCGAGAGTTCTGGAAATCTGTCGCAAACTGGGACTGGAGCCTATGATCTGGAGTGACATGTACATCACTTCCAATACCGGAAAAAGTTACTACGAAGTACCGGAAAACGCCGATTGCAGTGACTGGAAGAAACCGGCTCCGGAACTTGGTCTGGTATACTGGGACTATTATAATGCGGACACAAAAATTTATGAAAAAATGCTCAATGTACATAAACAGCTTTCCGATAAAATCGTATTTGCAGGCGGATGCTGGATCTGGAACGGGATTGCGCCGAACTATTCCAGAAGCTTTACCTGTACGAAAGCGGCACTTGCCACCTGTAAGAAATATGAAGTTCCGGAAGTGTTCTGTACAGCGTGGCTGGACAATGGTGCAGAGACACCTGTGGATGCAATTCTGCCGGGAGCTGCATTGTTTGCATACTTGGGATTTCATGAAGAATTTGACGAAGCAGCATTGGAAGACGAGTTTCAGGATGCTGTGGGAAGCAGCCTGAAAGAGTTTCTGAAACTTGATAAATTTGACCAACTGTTTCTGGGAGATCAGGTGAATATGAAGTCCGAAAATCCATCCAAATATTTGCTGTATCAGGATGCGCTGCTGGGAATTTTTGATTATCATCTGAAGGATGCGGGGGCTTCTGAGTATTATAAAAAGCTGGCAGAAGAACTGAAAAACAGTGCGGAAATATGTAAAAATCACGCAGAATTTTTCGAGTATTATCATTGTCTGGCAGAGGTTCTGGCGCAGAAAGCAGATCTTGGATCAGAGATAAAAGCGGCATATGATGCACATGATTTATCCACACTGAGCCGGATTTGTGAGGAAATCATTCCACATCTTACAGAGAACCTGTGGAAATTAAAAGAGCTCAGAGAAGACCTGTGGATGGCAGATGCGAAACCATTTGGATATGAACTGATCGATCTGAGAATGGGTGGTGTGATCACCCGTCTGGACAGCACCAGACGCAGACTCCACAACTATGTGGAAGGTAAGATTTCCAGACTGGAAGAACTGGAAACAGAGAGGATTTCGTACTTTGCAGAAGGAGAACCTGCAATCGAAAATCACTGGCAGAGAGCAGTCAGCGGGGCAGATTTTACGGATACAATTTAAAAAAGGGTATTGAAAAACCAAAAAATGATGTTATAATACATTCAACGACAACGGAGTCATTGCAGTAATGCAATGGCTCTTTTTTGTTTCCATTTTCAGGAAGGGAGAAGGGTCTATGGAGAATTATGTGATCACGATTGCGCGTGGATTCGGCAGTGGTGGTAAGGAAATTGGAAAAATGCTCTCCAAAGAACTGGGGATTCCGTGTTACGAAAACCAGATTCTGGAGATGGCATCGGACTACAGTGGAATTGATAAGGATGAATTTATGCAGGTGGATGAGAAGCTGAGAGGCACCTATATTTCCAACTGGCTGGAGAAAGTTCCGATACTGAAAAATGCAGTTCCGATGGAATCAGAGTTTGTATCAGATCTTCATCTGTTTCAGATTCAGGCAGAAATTATCCGTGATCTTGCCATGACACAATCCTGCATAATTGTTGGAAAATGTGCGGATCATGTCCTGAGAAATTTCAATAATGTGATCAGTGTTTACATTGAAGCACCACGTCATGCCTGTGTGGACAGAATTTGTAAAAGACTGAATGTAACTCCGAAACGAGCAGAAGAACTGATCAAAAAAACAGATAAATACAGGTATGAATATTATAAATGCTATGCAGGTGGGGACTGGAGAAATCCAATCAATTATGACTTTACATTAAACAGTGACAGAATTGGATGGGAGCGTTGTGTAGAGCTGATCAAGCAGTATGTAACTATCCGTTTTGGCATAGATACAGAACATTCTGAAGATGAGAGTGAAGAGTAAAATCAGTAAATAATAAGTAAAAAAGTATATTATTAAAGAATATAAGATGTTTATAAGAAATAACAAAATAATGATAAAATTATAAAAAAGTGCTTGACAATAAAAAACACTTGTGATAATTTATCATCAATAAAAAAATTGAATACGGCAAATATTTAAGGTCTCCGTGATTAATTTATAAATTGGAATAAATTGATTGTACATCCTGTCCTGCGTGAAGGGAGTGACACCGGTGTGTCAGAATTCACATAGAATATGGCATGTGCTTTTTTTGTACAATTTTTGATTAAAACAAGGGCGTTTTGATAGAAATGAATATCAAAACGCCCTTCTTTTTTTGCACAGAGTTTGCCGGGAATCTGAAGAAAAGCAAAGATATCGAGGAGGAAGAACAATGAACATCAAGAAAATTTTGAAACCTGTATTGTCGATTGTGCTTGCTCTGGTGCTTGGGGCAGTCGTGATCGCATTGGTAGGAGAGAATCCGCTGAGCGTTTACAAATCTATGCTGCTTGGAGCATTTGGAAGCAAAAATGCGACAGCAGGAACTTTTGTGAAAACGACGACCATGATTTTTGTAGGTCTGAGTTATGGATTTGCTTATAAGTGCGGGCTGATCAATATTGGAATTGAAGGTCAGCTTTATATGGGCGGACTGTTCAGCGCCATAGCCGGTATTTATCTGAAACTTCCTATGGCACTTCACATTCTGGTCTGTCTGGCAGCAGGATTTATCGGCGGAGCATTCTGGGGTGGGATCGTAGGATGGCTCAAGAACAGATTTAAGGCCAGTGAGATGATCACAACCGTTATGATGAACTACATCGCAATCTATATTGTACAGTACATGGTAAATGGTCCGATCAAAGAAGAGAAAGGTACTTATCCACAGAGCGAAAACATTCTGGAAAGTGCACAGCTTCCACTTCTGGTTCCAAAGACACAGCTTACCATTGGAATCCTGATCGCTGTTGCAGCAATTATCTTCTACATTATTTACTGGAAAAGAACTTCCGCGGGATTTGAAATGTCTGTAGTCGGAGCCAACGAACAGGTTGCAGCATATGCAGGAATGCCGGTGAAAAAAATGGTTATGGTGGCAATGCTTGTGTCCGGTGGCCTTGGAGGACTTGCAGGAAGCATGGAAGTTCTTGGTGTACAGCATAAGATTATGGATGGTCTGTCAGCAGGATACGGATTTGATGGAATTGCCGTTTTCTTACTTGGAAATAATAGTGGAATCGGAATTTTCTTTTCCTCCCTGTTATTCGGAGCTTTGAGAGCCGGTGGAAATGCGATCCAGATGTTTACCAGCCTTCCGATCGCAGTTATCTATATTCTTCAGGCACTTGTTATTTTGTTTGTAGTCGTTGACTTCTTCAGACTGGAAAGGAAGTGATCCCGGATGGGCAGTATCATTAGTTTTGGAACAGTTTTATTAAATTCATCTACCTCGATTTTATTTGCATCACTTGGAGTCCTGCTTATGCACCTGTCAGGCGTTATGAATATCGGTGCAGAAGGAATGATGCTCATCGGAGCATTTTCCGGAGTGGCAGGTTCGGCAATGACCGGCAATGTATGGCTGGGAGCTTTGTTTGCAATGGTTATGACCGGAATCAGCGGTCTGGTCTATGCATACTGCACAGTAACTATGAAAGCCAATCAGGTTGTCGTCGGTATCGCGCTTAATATATTTGCAGATGGAATTACCACAACACTTTATCGAATGATTTTTGGCATGGGTTCCAGTTCTACAAAGGTAGATTCTTTTACAAAAATGGGACCACTGAATGTACCTGTTTATATTGGAATCCTGTTGGTTATTCTGCTGACTGTATTCCTGTATAAAACCAAATATGGTCTTCAGGTCAGGGGCGCAGGTGAGTATCCGCTGGCAATTGATTCAGCAGGAATGAGCGTAAATAAGATCCGTTATATCAGTGTAATTGCAGGCTCTATGATCATAGGACTTGGAGGTGCGTATCTCTCACTTGGAGAACTTTCTTTCTTTACTGAAGATATGGTGACAGGGCGAGGATACATTGCACTGGCGGCAGTTATATTCGGAAGATATACACCGGTAGGAACATGGCTTGCAGTTCTTGTTTTCGGAGCTGGAGAAGTTATGGTTTACCGTCTTCAGGCAGCAAGCGTGGGCATTCCTACACAGTTGATCCTTATGATCCCATATCTGCTGACAGTGATTGTAGTAGCAGTATTCGGACAGAAAGGAAGCGGACCTGCAGCACTTGGAATTCCATTTTCCAAGAACCAGAAGCAGTGATAACAACAGGAAACAGTAAACAAAGCATATAAAAAGGAGAAAACGATTATGAAAAACAGAGTAATGAAAACAATGATGGCACTGACAATGACAGCAGCATTAACCGTTTCCATGGCAGCAGGTGCTGTAAGCGTAATGGCAGCAGACGAAAAAGATCCCAAAGATGTAAAAGTTGCTCTGGTACTTCCGGGCAGTGCAAATGACAAAGGATGGAATCAAGAAGCATATGACGGACTGGAAAAGATCAAAGATCTGGGATGCGAGACAGCATATTCCGAGAACGTACAGGCTTCTGATTATGAAACAATCTTCCGTGGATACGCAGATCAGGGATTCAATGTTGTATTCGGACATGGAACAGAATTTGAAGATGCAGCAGAAAAAGTTGCAGAGGATTATCCGGACACAATTTTCTGTATCACAAGCTCCGATATTTCCCAGGACCCGAATGTATGCTCCCTTCAGAATCTGAACAATGAGCAGGGCTTTATCGCAGGCGTGGTAGCTGCCCTTGCGACAGAAAGCAAAAAAGTCGCAGCCATCGGTGGTATGGAAATCCCGTCCATTCAGAGTTACATCATGGGATTTGAACAGGGTGTCGAGTATGTAGATAACGGAACAGAAGCACTTACTGCATATACCGGTGATTTCAGCGATGCTACAAAAGTAAAAGAACAGGCAAATGCATTTATCGAACAGGGTGCAGATATTGTTTCCCAGGATGCTGATGAAGCAGGTCTTGGATTATTTGAAGCGATCAAAGATGCACCGGATGGAGTGTATGCGATTGGTGCAGTTAAAGACCAGTATGATGAATGCCCGGGCAAAGTTCTTACAAGTGCGACCAACCAGATCAGTGATGGAATGAAAGTTGCAATCGAGGATTATATCAAAGAAGGTCTGGAAGCAAAATGCTATAAATTTGGTATTAAAGAAGGCGTTATCGGACTGGCAGATTATCATGACTGTGCAGATGTTCTTACAGATGATGAGAAACAGTTTGTGACAGATACCATGGACAAAATTGCCAATGGTGAGATTGAAGTTAAAAGTGCTCAGAACTGACAGATGAGTCAGGCAGATAAATGTCTGATCTGATGAAAGGTCAGTTACTATAAAGGGTTTGAAAACAGCGGGCTGTCTGCACTGACAGCCCGGCTGAAGATAGGAGATTTTTATGGCGAACATGTTGGAGTTAAGAAATATATCAAAAATATACGGCAGATCCTATGCCAACAAAAACATTAATCTGAATGTGGAAGCAGGAAAAGTCTACTGTCTTCTTGGTGAAAACGGAGCAGGAAAAAGCACATTGATGAATGTTTTGTATGGTCTGACACAGCCGGACGGCGGTGAGATTTATATAGATGGAAAAGAAGTATCTGTTTCCTCTCCGAAAGATGCGATTTCTTATGGAATTGGAATGGTGCATCAGCATTTTATGCTGATCCCGGCACTGACAGTTGTTGAAAATATTATCCTTGCAATGGATGAAAAAAAAGGCCTTTTTGTAGATAAAAAAGGTGTTGCAGAGAAAATAAAACAGATTTCTGATAAATATGGATTTCAGATCGATCCCTATGCAAAAGTTTCAGATCTTTCTGTAGGACAGCAGCAGAAAGTTGAGATCGTGAAAGCGATTTACAGAGACTGCAGACTTCTGATTCTGGATGAGCCCACAGCAGTGCTTACCCCGAAAGAAACAGAAGAATTATATGTGATTATTGATCAGTTTAAAAAAGAAAATAAGTCTGTAATTTTTATTTCCCATAAGCTTCATGAAGTTATGCATGTGAGTGATATTATCAGTGTTCTGAGAAACGGGGAAAACGTTGCGACATTAAATAAATGTGATACCAATGAGAATGAGCTTGCTGCTCATATGGTAGGAAAGAAAGTAAATTTCGTGGTAGAAAAAGAACAGGCACATACAGGAGACACTGTTCTTGAGATCAGTGACCTGAAAGTAAAAGGAAAGAAAGGAAATATGGCAGTAGACGGATTGTCCCTGAAAGTCCGGGCAGGTGAGATTTATGGAATTGCAGGCGTAGATGGAAATGGTCAGTCAGAACTGATTGAAGCTATTGCAGGACTGACAAAGAGTCAGGGTGGAAACATCCGGATTCTGGGGCAGGATATGACAAACCAGACCCCGGGAAAGATTTTGAAACAGGGAGTTTCTCATATCCCGGCTGACAGACAGCACATGGGAATCCTGATGCAGCAGAGTCTGTTCAGAAATCTGATCCTGTACGATTACAACGACCCGAAATTTAAAAAGGGAATCTTTATGGACTGGAAAAAAGAATCTGAACATGCGAAAGGAATGGTGGAGAAATACAATGTGAAAACGCCAAGCCTTTCTTTAAATATCGGATATCTTTCCGGTGGTAATCAGCAGAAAGCAGTAGTAGCCAGAGAACTGGAAAAAGAACCGAAACTTCTTCTGGCAGTTCATCCGACAAGAGGAGTGGATATCGGAGCCATTGAATTTATCCATAAAGAAATTGTAAAAGCCAGAGATAAGGGCTGCGCGGTTCTTCTTGTTTCCACAGAGCTTGATGAAGTTATGGCTCTTGGAGACAGAATCGGGGTCATTTATGAAGGAAAAATTCTCGGAGAGATGGAAAGGAAAGATGCTACTGTTGATAAGATTGGCATGTATATGGCAGGAATGTCAGATGCTTCCGAAAAACAGGCAGTCTGAAATGTGAAGAGTATGAAAAAAGCAGATTTATTATTGATGGATGCAGTGATTGTTACCGTAGATAAAGACAGGAGAATTCTCTATCATGGGGCAATGGCAGTGACAGATGGAAGAATTACAGAAGTAGGAAAAACCGGAGAACTGGAAATAAAATATGCAGATGCAAAAGAAAAGATCGATTGTGAAGGCAAGATTATTTTTCCGGGATTTATCAATACCCACAATCATTTATTCCAGACATTGTTAAAAGGTCTGGGAGATGACATGGTCTTAAAGGACTGGCTGGCAACTATGACATTTCCGGCAGCGGGACATCTGGAACCGGAAGATTGTTACTATGGTGCCATGCTTGGAATCCTGGAGGGAATCCACAGCGGAATGACAACAGAAGTGGATTATATGTATCCGCATGCCAGAGAAGGACTGAGTGATGGAGTCCTGAGAGCTTATCAGGATCTGGGAATCCGTGGAATCTTCGGAAGAGGATGCATGAATACAGGTACAGATTTTGGCGTTGTTCCGGAAATCATGCAGACCAGAGACCAGGTTGAAAAAGATCTGATCCGTATTTATGATACTTATCATAATTCAGAAAACGGAAAGATTAAAATCTGGACAGCACCGGCTGCTCTGTGGTCCAACACAGAAGATATGCTTCAGATGCTTTATGAAATTGCTTCTTCTTATAAAGCAGGCATGACCGTACATGTATCAGAAACTCCATTTGACAGAATGGCAACCGAAGCACTTCACGGATGCGCAGGTGTGGATTGTCTGGAGAAGATTCATGCGGCAGCAGATAATGTTCTCATGGTTCATTGTGTATACCTGACAGAATCAGATATTGAAAAAGCGGCACATTATGATCTGAAAGTATCTCACAATCCGGTCAGCAATATGTATCTTGCTTCCGGAGTCGCACCGGTTCCGCAGATGCTGGAAAAAGGAATCACAGTAAGTCTGGGAGTTGACGGAGCTGCAAGTAACAATGGTCAGGATATGATTGAATTGATGAAAACGACTTCTCTTCTTCAGAAAGTAAATACTTTAAATCCTACTGTGATTACAGCAGAAAAAGTTCTGGAAATGGCAACCATTGACGGAGCAAGAGCAATTGGAATGGAAGATGAGATCGGCTCACTGGAAGCAGGAAAAAAAGCAGACTTTGTGATTTTTAATCCACATCTTTCACCGAAGGCAGTTCCTGTACATAATCCGGTTTCCACACTGGTATATTCTTCTTCTATGCAGAATATCGAGAGCGTGGCGGTAGATGGAAAATTCCTGATGAAAGACGGAAAAGTAACCGTGATCCCAAATGAAACAGAAGTCCTGAAAAAAGGACAGCAGATCGCAGAAAGTTTATGTGAAAGAGGAAATATCACAAACCGCAGAGAGGGACATCCATGGAAGAGATAAAGAATGACATAGCAAAGGGAAAAAATTCTCTGTGAAAGACAGAAAAATTACGATAGAAAATTAGAAATCGGAGGTTATTATGCAGGAGGAAAGATTTCAGACGATAGGAAAATCTCAGATTCGTGTGGACGCATTTGATAAAGTTACAGGACGTGCCAGATATGCAGATGATCTTTCCATGCCCCGTATGCTTTATGCCGGGTGCATTCACAGTATACATCCTCATGCAAAAGTAACCATCGACAAAAGTAAGGCGCTGGCATTAAACGGAGTGGCAGCAGTACTGACCAGAGAAGATTTTCCCAAATCGCAGAGCAATCTGGATTTCTATTACTGTACAGATGAACCGAAATTTATCGGGGATGTGATTGCAGTGGCAGCTGCGGATTCACCGGAACTTCTGGAACAGGCAAAGGCGCTTGTAAAGATTACTTATCAGGATCTTCCGGGAGTTTATACAGTGCAGGAAGCACTGAAAGAAGACAGTCCTCAGGTCAGAGAAAAAGGAGTTGGACTGACAGACGGCATTCCGGATGCATCCAGAAAAGGAAATGTATTTCTGGAGTCTTATAAACCTCTTCGCAAAGGAAATCCAGAAGAAGGATTTGCAAAGTCAGAAGTCATTCTGGAGAGAACTTATGATACACAGCTTGTGGAACATGCCTACATAGAACCGGAATCAGTACTCACCTATTATGATGATGTGAATGGACTTCTTACCATTCGTTCCTGTTCCCAGCAGGGGCATATGCCGAGAGAATTTGTGGCAGATGCACTGAAACTTCCGATGAATAAAGTAAGAGCGATTCAATGTACAGTAGGAGGGTCTTTTGGCGGCAAGTTTGAAATGACGGGTCTGATGTGTGCAAGAGCTGCCTTAGTGACATCCAAAACAGGACGTCCCTGCAAAATAACATATTCCAGAGAAGATTCCATTCTGGAAAGTGCCAAGAGACACCCTTTCCACACAACCATCAAGATTGGTGCAGACAAAAGTGGAAAAATCCTTGCCTATCAGTCCTCTCAGGTGGAAAACTGCGGAGCCTATAACAATCAGGCTCCATGGATGAATATCAGAGCTATGGTTCATTCGGCAGGACCATATAAGATTGACAATATCCGAACGGATACTTATGGAGTTTATACCAATAATCCGACTCCATGTGCGTTTCGCGGATACAGTTCACCTCAGGTGATATTTGGAAATGAGATGATCATGGATGAACTTGCCAGAGAACTGGGGATCAGTATCGTAGAATTAAAGAGAAAAAATCTTCTGGAAAAAGGTTCCCGGACAGCAACCGGGCAGACTTTGATCCATGAAACACTTCTGAAAGATATGATGGAAGACATCATAAAAAATACCGATTACTGTAAAAAAGAACAGGAATATAAAAATCAGACAGGTATCTGGAAAAAAGGAATTTCCCTGGTAACCAGTTACCGGGGAGCCGCATTAGGAGGTGAAGGAGTGGATTCCTCAGGTGCCATGCTGACAGCGCTGCCGGATGGAAGTTTCATTCTGAATGCAGCACTGATGGAAATCGGACAGGGACTCAAAACAGTATATGCACAGATCGCAGCAGAAGCAGCAGGAATTGCTTTTGAAGATATCATGGTAGAATCTGTGGACACCAACAGTATCCCGGACAGTGGACTGACTGTTGCATCCAGAGGAACTGCGCAGGGTGGTCAGTCCGTAAGACTGGCAGGAGAGAAGATGAAGGAAATGCTTCTTGAATCCGGAAGAGTTCTTCTGAAAGCAGGAGATAACGAAGAAGTTATTTTACGAAACAGCAAATGTTATATCAAAGAGCATCCGGAAAAATCCATACCAGTAGCTGACATCTGTATTTACCGGAAATATGCAGGACTTCCACTTGCTACCTATCAGTGGTATATTCCAAGACCGCTGGTCAATAATGAAGCAACCGGTCAGGGCGAAGCTTTTACCACTTATGCTTATGGAGTCAGTGTTGCAGAAGTTGCAGTAAATACAGGAACCGGACAGGTAAAAGTGGAGAAGATCAGTGCTTATCATGATGTGGGAAAGGCACTGAATCCGGAGCTGATCCGCGGACAGATCTATGGCGGGATCATGATGGGAATGGGATTTGGTCTCTGGGAAGAAGTCAAAATGAAAAAAGGAAAAACAGCAGATACCAATTTTGATTCTTACCATATTGCAACAGCAATGGATGTGCCGGATATCAACATCCGTATTTATGAATGCAGCGATCCGGAGGGAACATACGGAGCCAAATGTATTGCGGAAGCTGCAACAGAAATGATCGGAACTGCCGTTTCACTGGCAGTACAGCATGCCATCGGAAAAGTAATTCCCAGTCTTCCGGTTACGATGGAAAAAGTGCTAGAAGCTTTACAGAAATAAACAGATATCTGTCCGTCAGGATTCACTTAAATGTTTCAGCAAAAGAAACGAAAAAAGAGAAAAATACAGGAGGTGAAACAGATGCCAAAGAAAATCATTCATATAATCATAAATGGGACAGAAACAGAAACGATTGCAGATACAGGCCAGAGACTTATTGATCTGCTCCGTGATACCCTGGGACTTACCGGGACGAAAGAAGGCTGTGGAATAGGTGCCTGTGGTGCCTGCACAGTGATCATGGACAATAGAGCAGTAAATTCCTGTCTTGTACCTGCGATAGCAGCAGATGGACATGAGATTCTGACCATAGAGGGGATGATGAAGGATGGAAATCTTCATCCGATACAGGAGGCATTTGTGAAACACCATGCGATCCAATGTGGATTCTGTACCCCGGGCCTGGTCATGAGTGCAAGAGCACTTCTGGATCGAAATCCATCTCCTGACAGAGAAGAAATTAAGAAAGCCATAGAAGGAAACCTGTGCAGATGCACCGGATATGAACAAGTCATAGAAGCAATCCAGGATGTGGCGTCCAAAGGAGGAAACCTATGCAGATAAAAGATTATATCAAAGCAGGATCTCTGACGGAGGCTTATCAGGAATACAAAAAAGGTGACCGCATCCTTTTCGCAGGAGGCACAGACCTGATGGTAAAAGCATCCGGAAAAAAATCCTATAAGGATCTGGCTTTTCTGGATATCAGCGGAATTAAAGAGCTGAAAAAAATAAAAAATGAACCGGCGGAAACCGAAAAAGCGAAAAAATCTGGAGAACCGAATCAGACGGAAATGATAAAAATCGGTTCTGCAGTCACTCTGACAGAGCTTCTGGAAGAACCACAGATCCGAAAAAAGCTGCCTCTTTTATGGAACGCCATTTCTCATGTGGCAAATACGCAGGTGAGAAACCGTGCAACACTGGCCGGCAATCTGGCAAATGCCTGTCCTGCTTCGGACTGTATTCCGGCACTGATGATGCTTCAGGCAAAAGTCAGGATTGGAAACGGGACAGAAGCAAGAACAGTCGAAATCCAGGATATGTTTCAGGACTGTAAAGCCTGCCTTCGACATGAAGGAATGCTGGTTCGGACCTGCTTTTATGCAAATCCGTCAGTAAAGAAACTGACTTTGCAGCCTGGGGAAATCATAGAAGAAATAGAAATTCCGGTACAGACTCCCGGTCAGCAGTCATATTTTTTCAAACTGACGCCGAACAGATCCAGCGATATGGCAACTCTGAATCTGGCAATGACAGGAGAACTGGATGAGCAGGG
Source organism: Blautia sp. DFI.6.71 (assembly GCF_020593585.1). Taxonomy (NCBI): domain Bacteria; kingdom Bacillati; phylum Bacillota; class Clostridia; order Lachnospirales; family Lachnospiraceae; genus Blautia; species Blautia sp. DFI.6.71. Next base: position 47,143 of record NZ_JAJDMJ010000003.1, on the reverse strand, counting down.
AAGAATAAAAGAAGTTGATTTCTGTATGGGAGGAGCCTTTCCCAGACCGACCTGTCATAAGGATCTGGAAAAGATTCTTCTTGGAAAAGTACCAGATGAGAAAGATTTTTATAAATATGCAGAAGCGGCCGGAAAACTTCTGGAAGGAGAAGAAAAGCTGCTGGCAGATTATTCTTATAAACGTCAGGCAGTGCCGGGACTGATCAGAGAGGGACTGATGACAATGTTTTTACAAGTGTGCTGACAGAAGCGAAAATGCTTCAGGATATTAATCTGACGTCATATCGGAAGGGAGAATGCTATGAAGATCATAAAGACGGGATGGCTGATCTGTTCATGGAATCATGTCATTAAAAATGGAATTCTTGTGATAAAAGAAAATAAAGTACTGGCAGTACTGTCAGAAGATCAGTGGGAAACAGAGAAAGAGAAATGGACATGTGCAGAAGGGACAGAAATTCTGAATAAACGAAACAGCATTGTATTCCCGGGATTTGTGAATGCGCATATGCATCAATATGGAGTACTTTCTCACGGAATTCCGCAGGCAGGGAAAGTTACAGATTTCAAAACCTTTCTGGAAAATTACTGGTGGCCGTTTATCGAAAACAGAATCAGAAAAAAAGAAGTTCTGATCACGGCGAAGTCTACAATGGCAGAAATGATCCGAAGTGGAATTACTTCTTTCTGTGATATTCTGGAAGCTCCATATACAGAAGAAGATACCCTGATCGCGCAGGGAGAAGTGATCCAGAAAGCAGGAATGAGGGCAATCGTTTCACTGGAAAGCTCCCAGAGAGTCAGCGAGGAAAACGGACAGAACTGTCTGAAACAGAACGTGCAGGCAGTCAGGCATTTTCAGAAAGAACCAGGTTTAGTCAGAGGCGCGATATGCACCCATACAACCTTTACCTGTACAGAAAAATTTATAGAAAAAGCAGCAGAATATGCCAGAGAGAATGACGCAATTTTGCAGTTTCATTTAAATGAAAGCAAATATGAGCCAGAATGGTTAAGAGAACATAAAAGAGAACTCCCGGTCAATATTTATAAAAAGGCAGATGCACTGGGAAGAAATACCATTGCTACTCAGTGTGTTAAAATGAAAGAAGAGGAAATAAAATACCTGAAAGAAACAGAGACACAGGTAGTACATATGCCGGTAAGCAACTGCGAAGTTGGTGGAGGAATTGCTCCGGTTCCATATATGATCGAAAAGGGAATGAAACCTGCGCTTGGAACAGACGGATACGTAAACGACTTTTTTCAGGTGATGCGTCAGGCATTTCTGATTCATAAAGCAGCACTGGAATCAACCGAGACCATGCCGGCAGCACTGGTTTTCCGAATGGCTACGGAGTACGGAGCACAGGTCATGGGACTGAATGATTGTGGAACACTGGAACCGGGAAAGATGGCAGATTTTGTGGTTTACGAAGACCGACAGCCAACTCCGGTAACTTTAGGAAACATTTATGATCAGTTAGTTGTATATGGAGACAGCAGAAGCGTTACAGATGTTATGATCGACGGGAAATGGATCATGAAGGATTCCAGGATCCTTACAATGAAAGAAGAAAAAGTCAGAGAAGAAGTCAGACTGTGTGCTGAAGAGTTCTGGCAGACGATCATACAGGAAGAACGACAGGATAGCGGAAAGGAGAACATATCATGAAAACAGATTTTTTCGGAACGCAACTTCAGTCGCCGGTCATTATTGGTTCCGGTCCATTAAGCTACAGTGCAGACGGTATGATCCGGCTTCATCAGGCGGGAGCAGGAGCAGTTGTAACGAAGACTATTACCAGATATGCGGCAGACAATCCTTACAGACACATGGTTCAATGCGATACCAACACATTGATCAATTGCGAAAAATGGTCAGATTATCCTATGGAACAATGGCTTGATACAGAGATTCCCAAAGCAGTACAGGCAGGTGTAAAATGTATTGCAAGTGTGGGACATACAGTACAGGATTCCAGCCTGTGTGTAGAGAAACTGGAAGAGCTGGGATGTACGGCAATTGAGCTGGTTTCCTACAGGGATGAGACTGTTCTTCCAATGCTGGAGGATACAAAAAAGCGTGTAAAGATTCCTGTAATCGTAAAACTTTCTCCCAACTCTTCTGATCTGATGGGACATGCCAGAAGATGTGAAGAGGCAGGTGCAAATGCATTTACAGCCTGTGATTCTATGGGGCCGACTTTGAAAATTGATATAGAGACAGGACATCCTGTTCTTGGCGGAGCAGATGGTTACGGATGGCTTTCCGGTGCAATGATCCGTCCATTTACATTACAGAAGATATGTGAACTGCGGAAACAGACCAGACTTCCGATCATCGGACTTGGCGGCGTTGCCAAATGGCAGGATGCCATAGAAATGATCATGGCAGGAGCCAATTACATAGGTATATGCAGCGCAGTAATTTTGAAAGGATCGGAATTTATTGGGAAACTTGATAAACAGATAGATACTTATCTGGCGGAACATGGTTATCATAGTCTTGAAGAAATTTCCGGAGTTGTACAGAAATTTCTTCCGGGAAAAGATGAGAAGAAACCTTACCAGATGGGATATGATCTGGAGAAATGTAATCACTGCGGCAGATGCATAAAGGTCTGTCCTTATCATGCAAGGACATTCGGTCCGGACAAGACAATGGTGATCGATGAAAAAGAATGCCGTAAATGCGGCTTATGCGTTTCCATTTGCGGAGGTTTGTCCGTCTGAACAGAACTTCACAGCAGATTGCTGAACAGTTATACAAAAAGATACAAAAAACGAGGTGCAGATTATGTTAGAAAAAGAGAAAGAACAGGAAGTTATTTCATTATGTCAGTCAATGATACAGGCACAGAGTTATTCAGGACATGAAGATCAGGCAGCAAAGATTCTGACAGAATATTTTAAATCCCACGGTTACGATGAAGTCATCACAGATGATTATGGAAATGTAATCGGACATATCAGAGGAAAACAGCCAGGACCGAAAGTTCTTTTTGACGGACATATGGATACTGTACCTGTAACAAATGAAGCAGAATGGCCATATCCGCCATTTGGTGCAGAAATCCATGATGGTAAAATCTACGGCAGAGGAACCAGTGACATGAAGGGTGCGCTCTCTGCCATGGCGTGTGCAGGTGCCACTTTTGCAGAAAAAACAGATAAAAATTTTGCAGGAGACATTTATGTGGCAGGCGTGGTTCATGAAGAATGCTTCGAAGGCGTAGCTGCCAGAAGTATCAGTAAACTGGTAAAACCGGATTACGTTATTATCGGAGAGGCTTCCAATCTGAACATCAAGATCGGACAGAGAGGAAGAGCGGAGATCGTAGTGGAAACATTCGGAAAACCTGCACATTCTGCAAACCCGGAAAAGGGAATCAATGCCGTTTACAAAATGGCAAAGGTCATTGAAGAAATCCGTAAACTGGAGCCGACTTTCCATCCTGTACTTGGCAAAGGAATCCTGGAGCTGACAGACATCAAATCCAGTCCTTATCCTGGAGCATCTGTAGTGCCGGAATACTGCCGTGCTACTTATGACAGACGTCTTCTGACCGGTGAAACAAAAGAAAGTGTGTTGAAACCATTACAGGAACTCTGTGAAAGAATGGAAGCAGAAGATCCACAGCTGAAAGTAAAAGTCAGCTATGCAACAGGAAAAGAAACCTGCTATACAGGAAATAAGATCACAGGAGAACGATTCTTCCCTGGATGGTTATATGATGAGAAAGAAAGCTTTGTACAGGATGTTTATCAGGAGCTTACTGCCAACGGATACCAGCCGGAGATCACACAGTATAACTTCTGTACAAATGGAAGCCATTACGCAGGAGAAGCAGGGATCAAAACACTGGGAATCGGACCGTCCAGAGAGAATCTTGCACATACAGTAGGCGAATACATCGAAATCGATCAGCTTACCAAAGTAACAGACTGCTATGGATATGTAATGAAAGCATTATTAAAATAACAATAAAAAGAATGGATGAGAATTATGGAGCAGAAACAGAACTTTACAGTCATAGGCAAAGGAAAGCCCATTGACGATGCACAACTGAAAGTAACAGGAAGAAAGCAGTATGTAGCGGATATGAAGCTGCCGCAGATGCTCTATGGCAAAATTCTGTTCAGCTCCGTGGCTCATGGAAAGATCAAAAGTATCGATACTTCTCAGGCAGAGAAATATCCGGGTGTCCATGCAGTCGCAACTTACCTGAATACCACAGATAAAACCTATAACAGTGCCAAGCGCTTCATCGAGCAGCAGGTATTGTGCAATGAGAAAATCTTCTCAGATACGGTACGTTTTGTAGGTGACAGGATTGCAGCAGTTGCAGCAGAATCAGAAAGTATTGCAGAGGCAGCCCTGAAGCTGATCAAGGTGGAATACGAACCACTTCCGGTGATCACAGATATAGAAAGTGCCATAAAAGAAGATGCTTATCCGATTCATCCCGGAGGAAATATTGCAGCCAGAATGGAAGTCAAATGCGGAGATGTGGAAACAGCATTCGAAAATTCTGATTATGTGATCGAAGGAAAATATACAACTCCGGCAATCCATCATACAGCAATCGAGCCACATGCAGTGATCGCAGACTGGGATGCACAGGATAAACTTACCGTATACAGCTGCAATCAGAACTGCTTTGCATTTCGTGTGATCCTGTCAGATATTTTTGGACTTTCCTATAATAAGATCCGGGTGGTTTCTCCTGCGATAGGCGGTGCTTTTGGAGGAAAGCTGGAAGTTACCATTGAGCCTGTAGCAGCAGTATTAAGTCAGATGTGCGGACGTCCTGTAAAAATAGTGCTGACAAGAAAAGAGACCATGATGGCTACCAGGGTGAGACATGGATCTCTGAACCTTGTAAGAACCGGATTTGATAAAGACGGCAGGATACGTGCCATGGAATTTACGATTTATACCAACACCGGGGCATATGCATCCAGTGCCATGAATGTGGCAGGGGCGCTTACACACAAGGTATTTATGGCATACAAAATTCCGGATATGAAGATCACGGCAATTCCGGTATACACAAACACAGAGATTTCCGGTGCCATGAGAGGTTATGGATCACCGCAGGTTTACTTCGGAATGCAGAGACAGATTAATGAGATCGCAAGGATTTTAAAGAAAGATCCGGCAGAGATTCAGCGATTAAATATGGTAGATCCGGACAGCCTGAATCCGGTATCAAACACACCGCTGGGAAATCCCAGAGCAAAGGACTGTCTGGAAAAAGCTTTGAAACTGGCTTCCTATCCAGAAGCTTTACAGCGACAGCAGGAAAGCAAAAAGCAGAACGGACGTTACGTCAGAGGTGTTGGAATTGCACTTGGGGTACATGGAAATAACTGCTTTGGAGCGCACAGAGACAACACCAGCCCAATGCTGAGAATGAACGAAGACGGTTCCTGCCTGCTGTATACAGGTTCTCATGATATGGGGACAGATACCGTAGGAATGCAGAAACAGATCATTTCAGAAATTCTTGGAATCACCTGGGATAAGATCGGTGTGATCACATCCGATACCGATGCCTGTCTCTGGCACATTGGAGATTACTCCAGCCGAGGTACTTTTGTAGTAGGAGCCGCAGCCAGACTGGTAGCGGAAAAAATGAAAAAAGAACTGCAAAAAGAAGTGGCAGGACTGTTAAATGCAAGTCCGGAAGATATTTCATTTGGAGAGAATCTGGCATGGAGCGAGAAACAACCTGAGCAAAAAGTTTCCCTCAAAGAAGTGATGATCTATTGCCAGAGTGTAAGCCACCGGGAGCTGTGCATTCACGAAACTTATGAGGCTGTCCGTGGAGCCTGCTCTTACGGGGTACATATTGCAGAAATCGAGGCAGATAAAGAGACAGGTCAGGTAAAGATTTTGGAATACACAGCCGTCCATGATGTGGGATTTATCATTAATCCACTGATGATCGAGGCACAGCTTGAAGGTGCAATTCAGATGGGTCTTGGTTATGCCATATCAGAAGAAATGACATGGGATAAAAATGGAAACCCTTTTCCACTGGTCTTGAAAAAATATGGTGTTCTCAGAGCTGACCAGATGCCACCGAAGATCAATACAGGATTTATCGCTGACAAAGGAGGCGAACCGGGAGGACCTTACGGGGCAAAGGCCCTCGGGGAATGTCCGATCGTTCCAGCAGGACCGGCAGTGGTAAACGCCATCTGCAATGCGCTGGATATTGACCTTCGTGATCTTCCGGCAACACCGGACAGAGTACTGGAAGCACTGAAAAATAAACGATGACAGAAAAGAAAGGGGAGAAGATATTATGATCAAAATACTTGGAATCTGCGGAAGCCCCCGCAGAAAATCAGCCTATACAGCATTAAAAACAGCACTGGAGGCAGCAGAAAAATCCGGAGAAGAAGTACAGACAGAACTGGTAGAACTCCGTGGAAAAAAGATGAATTTATGTATTCACTGTAATCAGTGTCTGCGAAAAAAAGCGGATCACTGCACGGTATTTGAAGATGATATGACACCTTTATATGAGAAATTTTATAATGCAGACGGTATCATTATTGCTTCTCCTGTTTATGAAATGAATGTAACAGCACAGACAGCAGTATTTATGGACAGATTCCGCTCTGCCTGGTTAAAAGGCGTGGAATATCCGGAGTTTTTTATCCGCAAAGTAGGCGCCGGAATTACAGTGGGAGGAACCAGAAATGGCGGTCAGGAAATGACAATGAATGCTATTAATAACTTCTTTATTACACAGGGAATGACCCTCTGCCCGGCAGGAAATGGAATGTATACCGGAGCAATGCTGTGGAATCCGGGAGACGGATCTACACCGATGGATGATCCTCACGGGATGGAAAACGCAGCGGTAATTGGAAAAAAAGTGGCAATTATGGCCAGGATTATGAAGGAAGCAAACTTATGGAATCTGTAGAATTAAAAATAAACGGAAGGATATATCCTTTACAGATAGAGAAAAACTGGACTTTACTTTTTGTACTGCGGGAAGTGCTTGGACTTACAGGAACAAAATGCGGATGTGGAACCAATGACTGTGGAGCCTGTCGTGTGATCGTAGACGGTACGGCAAAAAACAGCTGTTGTCTCATAGCGAGAAAACTGGAAGGATGCGAGATAGAAACAATCGAAGGTCTGGCAAGAGGAAATGAACTACACCCGATCCAGAAGGCTTATATTGAAGCGGGTGCTGTACAATGTGGCTTCTGTACTCCGGGAATGATCATGTCTACGAAAGCACTGCTGGATGCAAATCCTGATCCGACAGAAGCAGAGATCCGCGAGGCATTGTCTCATAATCTTTGTCGTTGCACTGGTTATGTAAAAATTGTGGAAGCTGTAAAACTGGCAGCAAAGTGGATGAGAGAGGAGGCATTAAAACAGGTATGACAGAGAAAGAAAATAAAGTACTTGGACATGGAACACCTGTTGCAGATGCTGTGTTGAAAGTGACAGGAAAGCTGCGTTATGTAGGGGATATGAAACTTCCGGGAATGCTGTACGGAAAGATTCTTTTCAGTCCTTATCCTCATGCCCGTATCGTATCCATTGACCTGTCAGAGGCAGAGAAACTTCCGGGTGTTTATGCGGCTGTCTGTTATAAAGATGCACCCGAACAACGCTATAATGGAAACGGAGAAGATTCTGATATCCTCTCAAGTGAGCGTGTTTTTGATAATAAGGTGCGCTATGTGGGAGATAAAGTAGCAGCAGTTGCTGCAATCAGTGAAGAAATTGCTGCAAAGGCATTGAAGCTGATCCATGTGGAATACGAAGAACTGCCTTTTTATCTGGATCCGGAAGAAGCGGCGAAAGAAGAGGCCTGTCCCATTCATGAACATGGAAATATCCTGGAAGAAGTAGACTTAAGCTGTGGAAATCTGGAAGAAGGATTTGCACAGGCAGATGAAATTTATGAAGATGTATTTGAAGTTCCGGCAATTCATCATGCGCCTATGGAACCACATGTATCTTTATGTGATTATGATATGGACGGAAAACTTACTGTCTATACACCATCTCAGGATGTATTTGGACAGAGAAAAAATCTGGCAAAGATTTTTCATATGCCAATGAATAAGGTACGGGTATTAAGTCCTGCAATGGGAGGTGGATTTGGCGGAAAGATTGACCTGGTGACAGAGCCGGTATGCGCGCTCCTTGCTATGAAAACCGGACATCCCGTGAAGATCGTTTATACCAGAAGAGAGGATATCCAGTCAGGAACTACCCGACATGCAGAAAGGATTTATGTCCGGACAGGAGTAAAAAAAGACGGACATATTACAGCCTGTGATTATAAAGTTTATCTCAGTGCAGGGGCACAGACAGGAGCTACCATGAGCGTTGCCTGGGCGGCGGGTGGAAAATTTTTCAAGATATTTTCTATCCCGAATATGCATTATCATGCAATTCCTGTTTACACCAATCGTTCCATTGCGGGAGCTATGAGAGGGTTCGGATCTCCACAGCTCTTTTTTGCGTTAAATAACCAGTTTAACCAGATTGCCAATAGACTTGGAATGGATTTCTGTACATTTGAAAAGATGAATATGCATGATCCAAAGACCTGCGATCAGAATGGAGAAAAGCTTGGAAATCTGCGGATCAAAGACTGTGTGGAAGAAGGAAAACGCCTGTTTGAATGGGAAGAAGCTGTGCAGGAACAGAAAAGATCAGCAAAAGAAAACGGAAGATACCGGATCGGTGTGGGGATGGCAGCAGCTCCTCACGGAAGCAGCCTTTTTGGAATCATGCCGGATACCTGTGGTGTCATGCTGAAAATGAATGAGGACGGTTCCGCTACCATGTTTACCGGAGTCAGCGATATGGGAAACGGCTCCAACACCACTCAGCTTATGCTGGTTTCAGAGATAACAGGAATCTCCATGGACCGCATAGCATGTGTAAAAACAGATACAGAGACCACATTGTTTGACGTAGGTGCCTATGCAAGCCGTGGCACTTATGTAGGTGGAAATGCAGCGTTAAAAGCAGCCGTAGAAATGCAGAAAAAGATCATGACAGAGGCAAAAGAGCTTCTGGAAATTCCGGAGGACAGAATAGAACTGGGTGATAATAAAGCCTGGGAATCAGGAAACGAAGAACATTTTGTAACCATGGAACAGATCGCACAGCATGCTCATGAAAAGGAAAGAGACATAGCAGTTACTTCTGTTTTTGGAACAAAGGCAGCACCAATCTCAGGCGGGGTTCATTTTGCAAAAGTAAGAGTAGATATGGAAACCGGAGAGGTAAAAGTTCTTAACTATACGGCTGTGCATGATGTAGGAGCTGTGCTGAATCCCTTGAGTCTGGAAGGTCAGGTACATGGTGGAATCATGATGGGACTTGGATATGCACTGTCAGAAGGAATTCAGCTGAATGAAAAAGGAGAAGTAAAAGGAAAAAATCTAAGAGACTGTCATCTGTTTCATGCAGACCAGATGCCGGAAATACAGGTAAAATTTCTGGACAGTTATGAGAAAACAGGTCCCTGTGGAGCCAAGAGTGTGGGAGAATGTGCCACAGTTCCAAGTGCAGCAGCTGTGTGCAATGCAGTAAGCAATGCTACAGGAATATATTTTCACAAACTGCCGATAAGAAAGGAAGATATTTTATGTCAGAACAGGCAATTATAAATGCAAAGATCGTAACCCCGGATGAAATATTCCGGGGCTGTGTTATTTATGATGATCATACTGGAAAAATTAAAGCAGTACAGAAAGAACTGCCGTCAGATTTTCCACAGGAAAATGTCACGGACGCCGAAGAGTCCTGGGTAGTTCCGGGAGGGTTTGACGCGCATGTACATTTGGGAGGATTTGGAGAAATCCTGATAGAAGACGATTTTTATACGGGTTCTCTTGGGGCACTTGCAGGAGGAACAACTACAGTTATTGATTTCTGCGAATCAGAGAAAGGTGAATCACCGTCACATTGCATAGAAAAAAGAATGCAGGAAGCTAAAGCTTCGGCAGTGGACTATGCGTTTCATTTTGTGATCACCAGGGACTATGAAAGACAGTTAGAAGAATTACAGAAAATCCTGGATTACGGGATCACAGATTTCAAACTGTTCACAGTATATGACAATACAGACCTTACCATGAAGGAAATAGAGTATGTGATAAAAGAACTATACGGGAAGATTCCGGATAAAAACAAAATCACTTTTCTGGTACATGCAGAAGAAAAAGATATTATAGAGAAGCAGAAGAAACAGGTAAAAAATCCTTCAGATATGTCCATGCTGGCGTTTACCAGACCGGATATTTCTGAAAGAAAAGCAGTAGAACAATTGCAGAAAATTGCAGAGAATACAGGTGTAAATCTTTGCATCGCCCATACATCTGCCGGAGCAACCGTTGCCTTGCAGTCAGAGCAGAGAACAGCCGGTAAACATACGGAAGGATTTCTTCTGGAAACCTGTCCCCATTATCTGGAATTTACAGATGAGAAACTGGAAGGAAAACAGGGGGCATTGTATACAATGACTCCTCCTTTGCGAAAACAGCAGGATGTGGAACAATTGTGGAGAGGAATCCTGAATGGAAAGATAGATATTTTTTCTACAGATCATTGCCCGTATTCAAAATATGACAAATATGGAAAAACCTATGAGACAGTGCCCTGCGGTGTAGATGGAATTCAGACAAGGATGCTGTATCTTTTCTCAGAAGGTGTGAAGAAAAGAGGACTGTCTATGAAGAGATTTGTAGAACTTACATCGGAAAATGCGGCCAGATTTTATCACAGATTTCCGCAGAAGGGATGCATCCAGCCGGGAAGCGATGCAGATCTTGTACTGATCACAGAAAGAGAAAATACGGAAATTCATGTGGAAAACAGAAAAAGTAATCTGGATTATACCATTTATGAAGGGAAACAGCTGGAAGGAAAAATTCAGATGGTAATCAAGTCTGGACAAACAGTATATAAGAATGGTAAGCTGAATGCAGAAAAAGGTTCCGGGAAATATCTTGGATAATATTGATTCTGTGCATCGCGAAGCGTATTACTGAGGTAAACAGTAACAACTATTGTGTTCCTGACAGGGATTATAAGCAGACAAAAGATAAGAGAAAGGAACAGGCGGATAAAATGAATTATTTTGACTGTCATGTAGATACACTGACTGAAATTGTAAAACCAGGAGATACACTGGAAGAGAATTCCTGTGATCTGGACCTGAAGAGAATTGGAGATTTTGTAGAAAATTATACACAGATTTTTGCAATATGGAAGGATGCAGTTAAGCTGGACAAAGAAAATCCTGACAAAGATTTCCTGCGGATTTATAACCTTGCCATGGCTTATCTTGCAGAAGAAAATCGTAAGATTGCCCTTTGTCTGAGCGGAGAGGAAATGGAGAAAGCCTGCAGACAGAGAAAAGCAGCGGCATTTTTGTCGATTGAGGATATATCTATCATGGGTAAGTATGTGGAGAAGATCCGTGAGATGGGATTTCGTTTTGCAATGCTGACCTGGAATTATGAAAATGAATATGCCTGCGGAGCAACCGCAGATCAGACAAAAGGGCTGACATCCAGAGGCAAAAAAATGGTAAAAACCCTGACGGATCAGGAAATTGTCATGGATATTTCCCACCTGTCAGATCAGGGAGTAGAAGATCTGTTTCAACTGACAGACAGATCGGTAATGGCTTCTCACTCTGATATCAGAGAAGTATGGAATGCACCAAGAAATCTGCAAAAAGAACACTTGAAAGAACTGATCCGCAGAAAAGGAATCATAGGAATGAATTTCTTTGCCCCATTTGTAGGAGAGAAACCACAGATTTCTGATCTTATGAAGCATATGGATACAGTATTGGAGATGGGCGGAGAGGACTGCCTTGCTATTGGAAGTGACTTTGATGGATGCGACGGACTTTTCCCGGCAGGAATAGAAGGGGTTCAGTCTATTCCGTTTCTGAGAGAAGAACTTCTGAAACATGGCTTTACAGAAGAACTGACAGAGAAGATTTTCTATGGAAATGCACACAGATTTGTGATGGAAAATGTGAAATAAAATTGGAAAGGAAATAATACAAATGAGATTATTGATCGTACGACATGGAGACCCGGATTATTCTATTGATTCGCTTACTGAGAAGGGATGGAAGGAAGTAGAATATCTGTCAGAAAGACTGTCAAAACTTGACGTCAAAGATTTTTATGTTTCACCTCTTGGAAGAGCAAAGGACACGGCATCCCTTACATTAAAGAAGATGAACCGTACAGCAGTAGAATGTGACTGGCTCCAGGAATTTGATGTTCTGATCAACCGTCCGGACGTTTCTGACAGACAGAAAAGAGTATGGGACTGGCTGCCGCAGGACTGGACACAGGATGAACGTTTCTATCAGTACGATCACTGGTATGAAAATGAAAGATTACAGAAATCAGATGCAAAGGGTTATTATGACTATGTAACAGGAAAGTTTGATAAACTCCTGGCAGAGCATGGATATGTGCGAGAAGGACATTATTACAGAGTGGAGAAACCAAATGAAGATACACTGGTCTTCTTCTGCCATTTTGGTCTGGAATGTGTGCTTCTTGCTCATCTGATCGGTGCTTCTCCGATGGTACTGTGGCATGGATTTTGCGCAGCACCGAGCTCCGTGACAACTGTCAACACAGAGGAGAGAAGAGAGGGAATCGCAAGTTTTCGTATCAGTGCATTTGGTGATATTTCCCATTTATATGTGCATGAGGAACCGCCTGCATTTGCAGCAAGATTCTGCGAAATGTACAGTAATAAGGATGAGCGCCACGATTAACTAACCGGATTGGGTAAGTACCCATGTTTCAATTGCGAAAAGTAATAAGCAGCAGGTGAGGATAGAACGACAGAACTGAAAGGAAATATAGAATATTGATATCAAAGACAATGAAAGCAATTCTGCATGCGCTGTCATATGGAAATATCGAGCTGGAATCCTCCAGAAGAATGGCAGATCTGAAGCAACTGGATGCTATGCGGATTTTTGCAAAAAAGCTGGATGCCAGAGTTTATAATGGAGAACATGAGGTGCCACTCAGGATGTATTTTCCAACAGAAGAGGCAATGCAGGCGGGAATCGTAGAGGGAAATACGTTCCCGATTCTCTTGTTTTTCCATGGAGGTGGCTGGGTAACTGAGAGCGTGGAGAATTATGACCGTGTATGTGCCAGAATGGCACAGGCAACTGCGCATATTGTAGTCTCTGTTGAATACAGACTGGCACCGGAACATAAGTTTCCGATTCCTCTGGAGGATTGTTATGCAGCGGCGAAAGCACTTTATACCAATCAGCTGATCTTAAATACTGATCCGGAGAAAATCACGATCATCGGGGACAGTGCAGGAGGAAATCTGACAGCAGCAGTATGTCTGATGGCAAGAGACAAAGGTGAGTTTACACCACGCCGTCAGATACTGATCTATCCTGCACTTGGAAACTGTTATACAGAGGAATCTCCTTACAGATCCGTGCAGGAGAACGGTAGTGACTATCTTCTTACATCAGTAAAAATGGAAGATTATCTGAATCTTTATCAGAGTTCAGCAGAGGACAGACAGAATCCGTATTTTGCACCGATACTGGAGAAGGATCTGAGAAATTTGCCTGAAACATTAATTCTCACAGCAGAATATGATCCTTTGCGCGATGAGGGAGAAGTATATGGCAGAAAACTTCATGCTGCAGGAAATCATGTGGAGGTACACAGGATTTACGGAGCATTTCATGGATTTTTTGCGCTGGGAATCAAATTTCTGCATGTACAGGAGAGTTTTAAATATATTAACCAGTTTCTGAATAAGAGTTATGAGAAAATTCTACAGTAATCCCCGAGAAGATTGCTACAGGACAAAGAGGTAAGCAGAAACGAAAAAGAAGGCAGGAAAATTATGGATACAGGATACTCAAAATGGAGAAAACTGGATAATGCGGCGCTGGCATTTCCGCTGGTAACAGGAAAGAATGACACCAGAGTGTTTCGTTTCTATTGTCAGTTAAAGGAAGAAGTCAATGGGGAAATCCTTCAGGCAGCACTGGATCAGACAATGGAGAAATATCCATTGTTCCAGGCGGTTCTGAGAAAAGGGCTGTTCTGGTTTTATCTGGAGCACAGAGACATCAGGGCAGTGGTAAAGCCGGAGACGGAACCACCATGCAGCCGCTTATATATTCCGGATAAGAAATCCCTTTTATTTCAGGTGAGTTATGACAAAAACAGAATTAATTTTGAGGTGTTTCATGCATTGACAGATGGCACCGGAGCCATGCATTTCCTGCAGGAACTGGTTCAGGATTATCTGATCCTGGCACATCCACAGGCAGATCTTCCGCAGATTGAGCATGCAGAGGAAATTACACATGGAGATAAAGAAGAGGACAGCTTTTCTCAGTATTATTCTTCAGATATACCGAAAGATAAAGAGAAGAAAAAAGCCGCTGTTAAACTGAAAGGGGAGAAGCTGGTTCACTCAGATATGCATGTTACGGAGGTTGCTCTTTCTGTAAAAGATATCCACCGGAAAGCCCGCTCCTGTGGAGTTTCCATCACTGTTTTACTGACAGCAATGATGTTGTGTTCTATTCGGGAAGAGATTCCAAAGAATCAGCAGAAACGACCGGTAGCATTGATGATTCCGGTGAATCTGAGAAATTATTTTCCGTCTCAGTCTATGACAAATTTCTTTGGATGGATTGAGGTGGGATATATATTTTCTGATGAAACAACTTTTGAAGATGTACTTTTGTCTGTGAAGAAACAGTTCGAAGAAGAACTGGTAAAAGAAAAGATTGCCATGCATATGAGCGGATATGTGCGCATTGAGAAGAATCCTTTTGTACGTGCTGTTCCGTTGGAGATCAAGAAATATTTTCTGATGATCGGAGCCAATCTGGGAAGCAGGAGCATTACGGCAGTTTATTCTAATATCGGCATTATTCGTTTGCCGGAGGAGTATAAAGAATATATTCAGCATTTTGGGATTTTTGCAAGTACCAATTCTTTGCAGATGTGTTCCTGTTCTTATGGGGATGAGATGGTACTGGGATTTACTTCCAAGATACCGGATGACAGTATCCAGAGGAATTTCCAGCGGATGCTCGGCGAGGAGAATGTTTCCCACAGAGAATTAAAGAATGAATTTCCGGGATATGGAGAAAAGCACAGGCTTGAGAAAAAAGAAAATCAGAAGGTTATTCAGACTTTCAGCTTCCTGTGTCTGGCAATTGCGGTAATTTGCGGAATGATTAATTTTATGATGGCAGGTGTACTGAACTGGTTCTGGTTTGCAGGAGCAGGATGTGCCTGTGCATGGCTGGTTGTTATGGTAGCATATTATAAACGCAGGAATATTCTGAAGAATGAAATGTGGCAGCTTTTGCTCATATCAGTAATTGCGATCCTATGGGACCGGTTTACCGGATGGAAGGGCTGGTCTGTGGATTTTGTGATTCCTTTCGGGATATTGGCAGTGCAGTTTTCTGTTCCTGTGATCGCAAAAATAAACCGTCTGGAAAGGGAAGAATATCTGTTTTATCTTGTACAGGCCGGAATTGCAGGACTGATTCCGATGATATTGGTTTGGACTGGAATCGTGCAGTTTGCCGTACCTTCCGTAATCTGTGCCGGAATCAGTTTTCTGACATTGGCTGCACTGTTTATCTTCTGCAAGAAGGATACGATGCGGGAGTTTCATAAGAAACTGAGGATGTAGAAATATGGTCTTGACACACATGGGATAAAAGATTATACTTTATCCATGTAAAGAAAGGGGAGCTTGTGAGTGCAGGCTGAGAGGAAGTCATCAACTTCGACCCATATACCTGATTTGGATAATGCCAACGTAGGAACCTATAAGATATGATTTTAAAGGGAGATGACTGGCATCTCCTTTTTATTTATCTCATGCATTTGAAGAAATTCAGCTGTCCGGTAATCAATCTGTAATAAGTGAGAGAAAACCGGGGGCTTACAGGGAAATTTACATTATAACAGATGAATATGGGGAAAGATGAGAGTGAACAGAGTTCATGAAGGGGTGCACCACCGCGGGTGTATTCTTTTGTGGACTCTTTTTTATGTTGTAGAGGCCGGACCTTCTTTTCCCGGAAAGGAGAAAGTATGCTTATTACTGTTAATGGAAAAACAAAAGAATTGCAGAATACTCTTACAATAGGGCAATATCTGGAGGAAAACAGCTATGTGCCCAGCCAGATCGCAGTAGAATTAAATGAAAGAATTCTGTCAAAAGCCGAGTACAGCACTACTGTTTTACATGAAAATGACATACTGGAAATAGTCAGCTTCATGGGAGGTGGAAGATAAACAGGAATATCCTGATATCACATTATAATATACGAAAGAAGGACTTAAATTATGAGTACAAATAATGAAGACAAACTGATTCTGGGAGGTCATGAATTTACTTCCCGTTTTATTCTGGGATCCGGAAAATTTTCTCTGGATCTGGTGAAAGCATGTATTGAAAAGGCAGATGCGCAGATCATCACTCTGGCTCTGCGTCGTGCCAATGAAGGTGGACTGGCAAATATTCTGGACTATATTCCGAAAAATGTTACTCTTCTTCCCAATACTTCAGGTGCCAGAAATGCAGAAGAAGCAGTTCGTATTGCCAGACTTTCCAGAGAAATCGGATGCGGTGATTTCGTAAAGATCGAAGTGATCCATGATTCAAAATATCTGCTTCCGGATAACTATGAAACTGTTAAAGCTACAGAAATTCTTGCAAAAGAAGGATTTGTAGTAATGCCTTATATGTACCCGGATCTGAATGCAGCCAGAGATCTGGTAAATGCCGGAGCTGCCTGCATCATGCCGCTGGGTTCTCCGATCGGCTCTAATAAAGGTCTGTGCACTAAGGAATTTATCCAGATTTTGATTGACGAAATTGAGCTCCCAATCATTGTAGATGCAGGAATCGGACGTCCTTCTCAGGCGTGTGAAGCCATGGAGATGGGGGCATCTGCAGTTATGGCAAATACTGCGATTGCCACAGCAGGTGATGTGCAGATAATGGCTGAAGCATTTAAAAAAGCTATTGAAGCAGGACGAAGTGCATACCTTGCCGGACTGGGAAGAACCCTGGAAAAAGGTGCAAGCGCATCCTCTCCACTGACTGGTTTTCTTCATGAGTAATAAATAAAAAATCATTCTAAAATGAGATTTTTGATTATAGCAATCCTCGTAAATAATGCATTTAAGACAGTTCAGCAGCGTGCGAAAGACAAGGAAGATATCTGCAGGCGTGCTGACGCACGGCAAAGATATCTGACGCAGGATTTCACACTCTGATGGGCTGGATTAAGATGCATTATTTTAGAGGATTGCTATAACTGCGGAGTAGGTATTAATTTATAGGAAAACGAAAGTTGCCAAATGGTAATAAAGAGGAGAAAACATCAATGGAAACAACAGAAAAAAATATGGAACATGGTGAACACTTCAACGAAAGTATTGTCAATGAAGTGATTCTGGAAGATATGAAAAAGAACAGGATCGATCATATGAAATATCTTCCGGGAATGGAAGTACTGGAAGAATCAGACGTGATGGATCAGGTTATTTCTGCCATGAATGCTTACGATTATGATAAATATACAGAGGCAGATGTACGCAGGGCACTTGCTCATGATAACCGTACACCAGAGGATTTTCAGGCACTGCTGTCTCCGGCTGCATTGCCTCTTCTGGAGGAAATCGCACAGGCTGCGCAGAAAGAAACCAGGAAACATTTTGGGAACAGTGTGTATATGTTTACCCCTATTTATATTGCAAATTACTGTGAGAATTACTGTATTTACTGCGGATTTAACTGCCATAATAAGATCCGCAGAGCAAAGCTGAATGCAGAAGAGATTGATAAGGAAATGGCTGCTATCGCAAAGACAGGACTGCAGGAAATCCTGATTCTTACAGGAGAGAGCAGAGCAAAATCTGATGTAAAATATATCGGAGAAGCATGTAAGATTGCCCGGAAATATTTCAAAGTAATCGGACTTGAAGTTTATCCTATGAATTCAGATGAGTATGCACATCTCCATGAATGCGGAGCTGATTATGTAACGGTATTCCAGGAGACTTATAATTCAGATAAGTATGAAACTCTGCATCTTGCAGGGCACAAGCGTATATTTCCTTATCGTCTGAACGCACAGGAACGTGCTTTAAAGGGTGGTATGCGAGGAGTAGGATTTGCTGCACTTCTGGGACTGGATGATTTCCGTAAGGATGCTTTTGCCACCGGATATCATGCATATCTTTTGCAGAGAAAATATCCTCATGCAGAGATTGCATTTTCCTGTCCGAGACTTCGGCCGATCATCAACAATGACCGTATTAATCCTATGGATGTACATGAACCACAGCTGCTTCAGGTGGTCTGCGCCTATCGTCTGTTCATGCCATTTGCAAGCATTACAGTATCTACCAGAGAGTGTGAGCGTGTCCGCGATAACCTGGTTGGAATTGCTGCGACAAAGATTTCAGCAGGAGTCAGCACAGGAATCGGAAGTCATGTGGAGGATATCGAAGATAAAGGAGATGACCAGTTTGAGATTTCAGACGGAAGGTCTGTAGATGAAGTCTATAAGGCACTTTTGGATCATGATCTTCAGCCGGTTATGAATGATTATGTGTACCTCTAAAATGCAGAAAAATCCTTATGAAAATGTAATTGCAGTGACCAACCGCTCCCTGTGTCAACGTCCCTTTGCAGAACAGATCGAGCGTGTATGCAGCCTTCATCCGAAGGCGGTTATTCTGAGGGAAAAGGATCTGCCGGAGGAAGAATATTCTCGTCTGGCAGAGCAGATACTGGAAATCTGTAAGAGATATCAGGTTCCCTGTATATTACATACCTATGTAAACGTAGCAGAAAAACTGCATCATCCATACATTCATCTGCCAATGTTTCTGTTGGAAAAATATGAGGGAAAGCTTGGAGGTTTCCGGCAGATCGGAAGTTCGGTCCACTCTGTAGAAGATGCATTGAAAGCAGAAAGTCTGGGAGCTGATTATCTTACGGCAGGACATATTTATACAACTGACTGTAAAAAAGGACTTCCACCCAGAGGACTGGAATTTCTGGAGAATGTCTGTAAAGCAGTAAAGATTCCTGTATATGCCATAGGAGGGATACATCCGGGAACAGGACAGTTAAATGAGATTATGGAACATGGTTCAGCCGGTGGATGTATTATGTCAGATATGATGAAGATATAGTAAATAAAAAGCCGTATTTCAACAATCAAACATGTTGAAATACGGCTTTTATAAAAGCATCATTCATCAAAAATAGTAACAATTTCACCATCCAGAATACGGTTTGTATTCTTTACGGCACAGAAGTTTCCGCACATACTGCAGGTGTCTTCTTTCTCAGGTTTGGCCTCTGCGCGGTAGCGTCTTGCTTTCTCAGGATCCATGCTGAGTTTGAACATTTCTTCCCAGTCAAGACGTTTTCTCGCTTCGCTCATCTTATAATCCCATTCTGCGGCACCGGGAACTCCTTTGGCAATATCAGCAGCATGAGCAGCAATTTTGGCAGCAATAATTCCCTCTTTTACATCAGCTGCATTTGGCAGACGAAGATGTTCTGCAGGTGTTACATAGCAGAGGAAAGCAGCACCTGAATAAGCAGCAATCGCACCGCCGATTGCGGAAGTAATGTGGTCATATCCGGGAGCAACATCTGTTACAAGCGGTCCAAGTACATAGAAAGGAGCGCCATGGCAAAGAGTTTTCTGGATCTCCATATTAGCTGCGATCTGGTTCAGCGGCATGTGGCCAGGTCCCTCGATCATAACCTGAACATCCTTTTCCCATGCACGTTTGGTAAGCTCACCGAGAGTGATCAGCTCTTCAATCTGTGCAGTATCAGTTGCATCTGCAATACATCCGGGACGACATGCATCTCCCAGACTTAAAGTGATATCATACTCTCTGCAGATATCAAGAATTTCATCAAAATGTTCATAGAACGGGTTCTCTTTTCCTGTCATTTCCATCCATGCGAACATAATAGAACCACCTCTGGAAACAATGTTCATGAGACGTTTATTCTGTTTGAAACGTGCTGCGGTTGCACGATTCATACCGCAGTGGATAGTCATAAAATCCACGCCGTCTTCTGCATGCATACGTACGATATCAATCCACTCTTCAGAAGTAATCTTGCCAAGTGCTTTGTGATAATATACTACTGCGTCGTAGATCGGAACAGTACCGATCATTGCCGGACATTCGGATGTAAGTTTGCGGCGGAAGCTTCTGGTATCTCCGTAGGAGCTGAGATCCATGATGGCTTCTGCACCCATTTCTACTGCTGAATGTACCTTTTCATATTCCATATCAACGTCTTTCCAGTCTCTGGAAACACCTAAATTTACATTGATCTTGGTGGTCAGCTTTGCACCGACACCGCTCGGACTGATGCTCTTGTGATTTTTGTTGCAGGGAATAATTACCTGTCCTTTTGCAATCAGTTCTCTTAATTCTTCCACGTCAAAGTGTTCTTTTTCTGCTACGATTTCCATCTGTGGTGTGATGATTCCCTGACGTGCCGCGTCCATCTGCGTTGTATACTGTGTCATTTTTTCCTCCTTGCCCTGCACTGTGGGCTCTTAATTGCTGCACATAGTAATAGATAAACAGCAATATTAAATGAACTGCGCCTCCTGCATATAGCAGGGACTTGCACCTGCGCATATTCGTAAGTTTTTAAGTAAACTACTGGTGTGACAGAGAGTGGTGCCCCCGGTCTGTCGTGGCAATATTTTATTGCCTTTCAGGCGTGTGAAATCATTTGCCTGACTATTTATCCGCAATTAAAACAGGGGGGAGATAATATGATATGTCCGTTCAGAGTAAAAGGAAAACTGCAATACGCCAACAAGCATATTGCAGTGTGGAAGAACTATAACTTTCCCTACGTTGGCATTATCCAAATCAGGTAATGGGTTAAAGCGATACAGCTTACTCTCAGCCCGTTTACACAAGCACCCCTTGTCTCAATTACAATCAGTGTATCACTTAGATATGGGAAAGTCAATATAAAATTTTGGCTACGTCATTGATAACGTAGCCGGATTTATGCAATTGCTATGGATAACTATGGTCAGACTAAGGACATATTATAGGCTTTGGAATCAGAATGCCATACTTTGTTTTTCACTTTTTTATTGGCAATTACCTTAATGCCATACTTGGTATTCTTTTTCATTCCGGTGAGTGTAAAGAAATTGGAAGTTGTTGTTTTTACTTTTTTGAAAGAACTGCTTCCCGGATATTTTATGTAAATACTGTAATTGTCTGCACCGGCAGTTCTGTTCCATTTTACGCTCATGGAGCTGTTGGTATTGCCTGCTTTCTGAAGAGTGATGACATTGGAAATATATCTGTCCGTAGAGGTTGAACTTACATACCGTTTATTTCCCAGAACCAGATAAGGGTAAATCTTCACCTGATAAAATGTATTGCCGGATATTGGAATGGTAAAGGAATATCTGGTATTAAAATATTTAGTTATAAGTTTGTGGGCTGCAGAACTCTGGTATACAACCTTATAACCTGTAATGGAGTTTGAAGGGTTTACAGTCTGCATATTGAAGGTATATCTGCCGGTTGATGCATAGGAAGATTTAATCTTTACCTTTGAATAAAGCGTGGTACATCCCACAGTACGGGAAGAAATCGCAATGCCGGATGAATTCAGTGCTGTGATTTTAATAACATAAGCAGTTCCTGCTTTTAGCTTATTGATCTTAGCTTTGTTGTGGGTATTGCCAATATAGCCGAGAAAACGATAGGAAGAGGAACTTAAAGGGCTGATATTGACAGCATATTTGGAAGCATTGGTAACAGGGTTCCACTGAATAGTTACAGAATTCTCGGAAGCTGCTGTCTGTCTGATTCCGGGCTGGGCGGTAAGAGAAGCGCAGGCATTCTGTGCATCGGATGATTCAATGGCAGGTGTGTCAGAATCGTCACTTTGAGCCAGTTCCACAGATTGTTCAGCGGGTGCCAGCTGTGCTGTGGCTGCGAATACAGAGGAAGCGGACGATAACGTGAGAACAGCACTGAGTGCAATACTCACAAAGAATTTTTTAAAACTTCTTGCTTTCATAGTAAAACCTCCTTTTGAAGTGCAAAACGAGAGAAAAAAATCGTTTTGCAGATAGTACACCGAAGTGTGTCTGAGCAGATTTAAATAATAAAAAAGCTCCGTTAATGTTTGATTTATTGTAACATAACGGAGCTGAATTTCTGTAATTTGTCGTTGCGGGTAGTGGTTACTCATCCCATCCGTCATACATACGGATATTGACCTGAATATTTCTTACAATATCTCCCTCCAGCAGATCCAGATCGGATTCATCGGAAATTGCAGGGAGATCCATTTCATCTTCCATTACTTCTGCATAAATCCAGTTATAAGCAGCCTCGTTTGCATTATCGATCGCATCGTCGAGAGTGTCGCCTTCAGCTTCACAACAGGCAAGATCCGGAAAAAATGCTTTATATCTGCCTTCTTCATTTTTGCGGAAAACCGCAGGATATATAAATTTCATTGGTAAGAACCCCTTTCTGCTTTACGTTTATACTTAGAATAGTATATAATACATTCATATATTCATCAAGAAAAAAAAGAGTTATTAGTAACGTTACTGAGAACGGGGTGAACAGTAACATTGGTAACAGAAGGATAAGGGGTTATATAGTATGCTGACAATAGAAATGGATAATTTTGACCTGGGGCAGATCTGCAGATCCGGGCAGTGCTTTCGGATGGATCAGATCGGTGATGACCGTTACCGGGTGATTGCGGGAGATAAATATCTGGAACTGACTCAGGAGAGAGGAATTGTCAATTTCTTTTGTCCGGAAGAAGATTTCATTTTCTTCTGGATCCGGTATTTTGATCTGGATTGTGATTACAGTGAATATATAAACATGATCAATCCAAGGGATAAATATCTGACAGCAGCAGGAGAGATGGGAAGCGGAATCCGCATTCTGCAGCAGGATCTGTGGGAGATGATTATTTCATTCCTGATCTCTCAACAGAATAATATTACAAGAATAAAGAAGTGTATTGAAAATATCAGCCGGGAATTTGGAGTAAGAAAAACAAGCAGCACAGGTGCAGAATATTATGCGTTTCCGACTGCAGAGGCACTGGCTTTGGCAACGGAAGAACAGCTTCGGGAGTGCAATCTGGGATACAGAGCAAAATATGTTCTGGATACAGCCAGAAAAGTCTGTTTCGGAGATATTTCACTTGACAGTCTGCATGATATGACTTATAAAGCTGCACGAAAAGAACTTCTGGGACTGTACGGAGTTGGTGAGAAAGTAGCTGACTGTATCTGTCTTTTCGGATTGCATCAGCTGGATGCATTTCCTGTAGATACTCACATCCGCCAGGCATTGGATGCCCATTATAAACGGGGATTTCCAAACAGACGTTATAAGGGCTGCCGGGGCGTGATGCAGCAGTATATATTTTATTATGAACTGATGAAGTAACAATTCTGCAGATAACGATGGAATAGTTATTTGATGAAGGTCAGAAAACAAAGAGGAGGAATGTTATTATGGAAATCGGAGCAATGTTAGACGAATTAAGAGAAAAAGCGCTGAAAGACCGTAACATCTGGCAGGAACTGATGGACACCAGAAAGGCAGAACAGCCGCTTGCCGCTTTCTGCGCGAAGTGTCGGGAACTGGGATATCAGATTTATGAGATGGATATGATCACAGCCGGAGAAGAATTTTATGCTACCATGCGAAGAAGTACCAACGGTGGAGGTGAAAACTCTCCGAAGCTTGCAGGGGAAGACGATTTCTATGAACTTTTCTTCGCAAGCCTTGAGGAGCACATTTAGGCAAATAAGAAAGTCCTCATCTGCTGAGCTAGAGCATTTTTCAAACACGCTCTGGTTAAAGAAACACAGAGATGGGGATTTTCTTTGGGATAATGTGTATAATGGTATGGATTATTTTGGTTATATGTGTATAAAGTAATTATTCCTGGCTGTCTACACCATTTTTTTCACAGATATCATTCAGACAGCACCTGTCACAGTAAGGTTTAGTGCGTGCTGTACAGACATCGCGGCCATGATTGACCAGGCGGTGACAGAGATCATTGCCTTCTTCGGGCGGAATGATTTTCCATAAAGCCATTTCTACTTTCTTAGGTTCTTTCATATTATCGACCAGACCGATGCGGTTGGAGAGACGGATGCAATGGGTATCTGTCACGATCGCCGGTTTGCCGAATACATCTCCCA
This sequence comes from Blautia sp. DFI.6.71, assembly GCF_020593585.1. NCBI lineage: Bacteria > Bacillati > Bacillota > Clostridia > Lachnospirales > Lachnospiraceae > Blautia > Blautia sp. DFI.6.71. The sequence goes on along the minus strand of NZ_JAJDMJ010000003.1, from coordinate 22,793 downwards.
TAATCAGATTGGCACTCTTTCTTCCAACTCCGGGAAGCTTCAGCAGAGCATCAAAATCCCCGGGAACATTGTCATGATACTGTTCGTGGAGGATTTTCATGCAGGCACTGATATCTCTTGCTTTACTCTTACCCAGACCACAGGGACGTACGATTGCTTCGATATCTGCAACATCTGCATTTGCAAGAGCTTCTACAGTAGGAAACTTTGCATACAGATCCTGTACAACTACATTTACTCTTGCATCTGTACACTGTGCAGCCAGACGCACACTTACCAGTAATTTCCATGCATTATCATAATCCAGAGTGCAGTCTGCATCAGGATATTCCTTTTTTAACCGTTCAATGACCTCGAGAGCCAGTTCCTGTTTTGTCATAAGTGTTCTATCTCCATTCTGCTGATATTTTATATTTGTTTTTCCTCAGGTGTATTTGAAAAATTATTCTCACAAATTGTGACACACATCTTGCGAAAAGCTTTTTTCAAACACGCTCTTTTATTTCAGATGAGTTACTGTTTACTCTGTTCTCAGTAACCATATGACACTATAATAACACAAACAACACCCTCTTGCATTTCCAATTTCCCTATATTAAAATAAAACTAACCATTGTAAACAAGAGGGAAAAGAATGAAGGTACGAATGTATAATGTAGGTTTCGGAGACTGCTTCTGTCTCCGGGACAGAAAGAAGAGTCTGCTGGTAGATTTCGGAACAAATAACAGCAGGATAGAGGGGCGCCCCAGAAGAGAAATATTTGATGTGATCATCTCAGATCTGTCTACGATCAAGAGTAAAAATCTGCTCCTGACACATTTTCATATGGATCATCTGTCAGGGCTTCTTTATATGATGAAGAAAAAAGATATTTCTGTTGACTTTGGGAAAATTTATCTTCCCGATGTTTTTTCAAAAAAAGAAATGAGCAGAACACTGGTGCTGCTGCTTCTGGCAGATTTGTTAAAAGAATCCGGATTGCCAAGCCGTCAGGTCAGCCTGTTTGCACTGGTGGATGCACTTCTGGAGAATAAACAGAACGTGGAACTGTTAAGCAGGGGAAAACTGTTTGAAAACAAATATCAGGCACTCTGGCCGGATACAGATGTAATCCGGAAGGAGACGGACGAAGTCTATAACAGAATCTGTGAAGACGGGAAATTTAAAGAAGTAATGGATGTCCTGCTTGAATTTGCAGAGAAACTGAGACTGATCGTATGGTCTATGACTGCTGAAGGCAATAAACCGGCGGAAACTGTGGAAAAAGAAACAGATTTAACAGCATCTGAGCTGACAGAACAGCCGGAGGTTCGTCAGAAAATTATCCGGGCATATGTGTATGAGCGTGAATTTCGCAGAATCAAAGCACTTCCTGATTTTAAGAAACTGCTGGCATGGCTGAATGAGAATCAGATAAATCTGCGGCAGTTCAAGCATAAGATCAGTATTGTGTTCCAGAATGCCAGAGACGGAGAATTAAATCTTTTGTTTACCGGGGATGCACAGCCTGAGCATCTGAAAATGATCGCAGAGAACTATGATGGAAAATTGCCATTATACGAACATTACTGGTGTATCAAGGTGCCCCATCATGGAACACAGGGACATTATTTTGATTTCTCTCAGTATGAACCTGAAAATATGCTGATCTCTAATGGAATCCATTTTGCCAACAGCAAGAAAGAGTCAAAAGAACTCCGTACTTCACCGCTCTATGGAGGCTTGTTTTATATCCCGGATACTCATATGTACTGTTCAAACTGTGACTGCTGCGACAGTTACGAGAACGGATGTTCCTGTAAGGAGGCGGATGTTATCTCTCCTGCTTATTACAAGGATATATAAAGCGGTATATTTTGCTCGGATTCGGTTGCCGTAGTTATAGTCTGATATGAATTAACACAGTGGGAGATTTTTATGATCTGATAAACATAAAACAGCAGACATTGTATATTCCATCGAATATACAATGTCTGCTGTTTGTTTTTTACAGAATTTATATGATCACAAATTTTATTGGATTATTTTGCCGGTGTCAGGTGCCAGATATCGTTGTTGTACTGTTCGATAGTTCTGTCAGAAGAGAAGAATCCGGCTTTTGCAATATTAACCAGCATCTTCTTTGCCCATGTTTTTCTGTCTGCGTAATCAGCCAGTGCCTGATCTTTCTTCTCAACATAATCGTTGAAGTCAAGCAGTGTCATGAACCAGTCTTTGCTTACCAGTTCGTGGTGCAGTCTTTCGAGATTTTCTTTGTGGCCAAGTGCCAGCATCTTTTCACTTACAATGAAGTCAACACATTCCTTGATGCGTTTGTCATTTTCATAAATATCTCTGGAGCAGTAGTCAGCTTTCTCGTAATGTTCGATAACTTTCTCACTGGATTCACCGAAGATATAGATGTTATCTTCACCAACCAGTTCGCTGATCTCAACATTAGCGCCATCCATAGTTCCCAGAGTAACGGCACCGTTCAGCATGAACTTCATGTTACCTGTACCACTTGCTTCTTTGGAAGCCAGGGAGATCTGCTCAGAAATATCGCATGCAGGGAATAATTTTTCGGCTGCGGATACATTGTAGTTTTCAACCATAACAAGCTTCATGTATGGTGCAACTTCCGAATCATCTTTGATGAGATCCTGAAGTGTGAGCAGAAGATGAATGATATCCTTTGCAATCACATAAGCAGGAGCTGCTTTTGCACCAAAGATAAAGGTTACAGGCTGAGATGGTTTTTTGCCACCCTTAATCTCCAGATATTTGCTGATGATGTACAGAGCATTTAACTGCTGGCGTTTGTACTCATGGAGACGTTTGATCTGGATATCATAGATGCTGTTCTCATTAATTTCAACACCTGTGTTAGAGAGGATAAATTCTTTACAGGTTTTCTTAGCTTCTGTTTTGATCTCAAGAAGCTTGTTCAGAACTGCCTCATCATCCTTATATTTCAGGAGATTTTCCAGAGCAGTTGCATTTGTTTTAAACTCATCACCGATCAGAGAGGTAATATAGTCTGTCAGTGGATGATTGCAGTGCATTAACCAGCGGCGGAATGTGATACCGTTAGTTTTGTTGTTGAATTTCTCCGGATAAATATCATAGAAAGCTTTCAGCTCGCTTGTTTTCAGGATTTCTGTATGCAGGGCAGCAACACCGTTGATGGAGAATCCATAGTGGATATCCATATGTGCCATGTGAACCAGGTTGTTCTTGTCGATGATGGCTACATTTTCCTGAGGATATTTTGCTTTGATCTTTTCATCCAGCTTTTCGATGATTGGTACAAGGTGAGGAACTACATCAAGAAGGTAGTCCATTGGCCATTTTTCCAGAGCCTCTGCAAGGATAGTATGGTTTGTGTAAGCACATACTTTGGATACGATTTCAGCAGCTTCATCAAAGGCGATTCCACGTTCTGTCAGGAGACGGATCAGTTCAGGAATGATCATACTTGGGTGAGTATCGTTGATCTGGATCACTGCGTAGTCTGCAAGGTCATGCAGATTGCAGCCTTTCTTTGTTGCCTCGTCAAGAATGAACTGTGCAGCATTGGATACCATGAAGTACTGCTGGAAGATACGGAGTTTACGTCCGTCATCATCGCTGTCATCCGGATACAGGAACAGTGTCAGGTTGTGAAGGATGTCCTTTTTGTTAAAGGAAATTCCATCGTGAACCATAGATTCGTCTGCCAGATCGATGTCAAATAAGTGCAGATGAATGGATTTGTTATTGTAGCCTGCAACGTCGATATCGTACAGGGAAGATTTTAGTGAGAATCCGCGGAACGGTACAGTATAGGAAACACCTGCAGGTGTGAGCCAGCTGTGTTTTTCAATCCATGGGTTCGGAGTTTCTTTCTGAAGTCTGTTCTCAAAGAGCTGTTTGAAAAGACCCAGATGATAATTCAGACCAATACCTTCGCCCGGAAGACCGAGAGTTGCGATGGAATCCAGGAAGCATGCTGCCAGACGTCCAAGACCACCGTTTCCAAGAGATGGTTCCGGTTCAACTTCTTCGATGTCAGCGATGGCTTTTCCATTCTCTTTTAAGAATGCAGCAACATCATCATAGATTCCCAGATTGATCAGGTTGTTGGATAATAATTTACCGATCAGGAATTCTGCGGAAATGTAATAGATTTTCTTCTTTCCATTCTGATAGCCTTTTTCAAAGAGCTGATTTTTTGTATAGATTAATAATGCGTTGTAAATTTCTTCATTTGTGCACTGGCGTGCATTTTTCTTATACAGGTCATAGATGAGCTTTTCTAAATTTTCCATCGTAATCTCCCTTTCTGAAATAAATATGTGTTTTTTATGAGTTAGATTGCTTATTTTTTTAGGTTTGAATAGTGTATTGTTTTGGGTTATATCAGTAAGAGAAGTTCTCTTGCTGACATCTATAACTATATCAGCAGTCTATTCAAAAAAATACAACAAAATTGCGATTTTATGACAGGTTTCTGCGAAACTTGTGAGGGGACATTCCGGTTGCCTGCTGGAACTTCTTGATGAAATAGCTGGTGTTGTTGAAACCTACTTCCAGTGCGATCTCTGTGACAGAGGAGTCGGAATGCAGAAGCAGAGGCTTTGCTTTTTCAATGCGCAGGTCATTGATGTAGGCAATCAGAGTCTTGCCGGTATATTGCTTAAACAGTTTCATAAAGTAGTATTCGCTGTAATTGGAGAGCGCAGTGAGCTCTGCCGCGGTCAGTGACTGTGAATAATTGAGGTTGATGTAGTCCAGGATCTTTTTAATAGAAGCAAGACTTTTGTTCTCTTCCTTATCTGCGGGAGTGATGTAATTTCCCATGAGCATTTCGTAGAAAAAGCTGAAGAACAAAGCTTTTAATTTTACGAAATAATATGGCTTTTTTTCTTTATGGCAGGCATGGATCCTGTCAAAAAGCTGGCAGATATTTTTATAGTTGCTGTCTGACGGAGAAATAATATGCGTGAATTCCGCCTGATTTTCCATCAGCAGAGAAATGACACGTTCCTGACATAGATCACCTGCAGGACCAGACAGGAAGCTCAGATCAAACACAATACTTCTGAAATAAAGGATATTCTTCATATCTGTTTTTATGCCATGAAGAACTCCGCGGTTTACGATGATTAGATTGCCGGTTTTGACGCGGAGTATTTCTTTATTCAGACGTACCAGACCACTGCCAGATTCAATATAGATCAGTTCCATCTCATCATGCCAGTGGTTATAGAGAGAATGGAAGATCTCGCAGTTGTCGGTGTATGTTTCTATAGGAAGTTCGAATGAGCCGTGAGTGCTTCGCTCTTTCAGGGTGTCGTCGACTTCGATTGGGGGAGTTGGCATGGAAAGAGTCTCCTTTAGTAAAATGTTTAAATAAAAATAGTATTATGATATTATTTAATGAAAAGGTATAGTGTCACAATAAAATTCGTAATTTTTATCAATATTCAAATCACAATGTTTAGTGAAACCAATTCCAATGTCGACATTATATTCTGATATTTCATCAATATCTTTCAGATCTTTTTGTAGACTTTCTATTCTTAAAATTTTTTTTGCCTTATCTTTTATGGCGTATAAATAATCATTTTTTTTAAGTAAACTTCCTTTATTGTTTATACCAATTATATGGTGATCATATACTTCAATGGGCTTTCCGATAAAATATAATTTCCCATGATTATATTTTGTATTGAATAGGGATAAAATCAATATTTCTAATATTGATTTTGATAAATAATGTATATACTCAATATATTCATTATCAATGTCAGAAAAACTTATTCTATTTTCGACCCATCCATGAGCAACATTATTTCGTTCATCAACTATTTTTATATAAATGTTAAATAATTTTTTTGAATTTCTAGCAACTAAATTGGAATAATTTTCCTTGCTATAGTCATTATGTTGCATTTGATAATTTTTAAAAATATAACAATTAGCTATAGATTTTTCAAAATCTGGTATTCCTAAATCATTGGCTAATTCTGAAATTTGTTCAATCTTAAGATTGCCAGAATGAGAAAGAATAAGTTTTTGATTATTGGTAAAACCTGTTTTAGGATTTTCAAAAGCATAAAAGGCATTTTTTATAGCTTGTACATTTGTTAAATCATAGTTCTTATATCTTTGGGGATTAGTAAGAAAATCCCCTAGTTTTTTAATGTGTTTTTCTTTTAATTTATCAGGTAGATTATCATATGTATCGACTATGCTATAAAGTTCATTGCAATAAGTACTAAAAATATTGTCTATATATTGTTCAAAACATCCATATATGCTTATTATGACTGCATTATATTGAATAGGAGAAGCAATTACCTTTTTTATTATGCGGCTATAGTCAATGGTTTTAGGAAAGCTATTTAAAGTTGCTTGGTCGGTAATTTGATTTTCTATCTCACTAATCATATTTTTTTGTAATTCAATACTTTGTATATATGTTTGGATGTATTCTAATTGTTCTTCTAATTTTTGATATTGTAGTTGTAAGTTTATCATGATTGTTGAAGGATTATTTCTTTTAAAAGTTCATGAAAAAGTTCAGTTCTATTTTTTATATCTGATTTACCTTGTTTTTTTCCATCAAATGCATCAGAATATTTACAATAAAATGATTGCAAGTATTCTATATTATTATCAATATTCATTTGTTGTGGACAAGAATCTAATTGGCTTAAAGCTAACATTAGTGGATCATATATCATCTTTTGTGGAGATGTCCATGCATATTTTCCGCGAATAATAGTATATTGGCAAAAGGCTTTTTCTGCAAAGAAATTATCAGCCATTTTAATTGCTTTTTCGAAAGTGTTTGATAATAATTGAAGCTGTTCAGAAGTATACTGGTTTCCTTGTCGTAAACATAAATCCATAAAAAGAGATAGTTTTCCGCTAAAATTATCTATGTGGCGCATTGAAAAATAACGCAAAACTAATTCTACATCATACATTCTTTTATATAGCTTGTTTTTTGCATATGCCAAAGCATCATCATAACTTTCTAAAAATTCATCAGAAACAGATTCTATATCCGGAGTTATGAGCCATAATTTTCTAAAAGAACTATTTTTAGAAAGTGCAAAGCATAAATCATTGAATGGTCCATCATATAATGCATTTCGTATTTCTTGATCTTCTAGTGTAACTCCGCCAGTATTCAATCTCTCGAAAACCATCTTTTTCATGGTTTCCTCTTGGGCGAGGTTTTTGCTAGATTCTTTTAAGAGCGTAATAACAGATAATTGGCGTCGATCAATTCCTTCTTTTATTTTTTGAGGTAATTGGCTATATTTTCTTCCGTTCAATTCTGACCATTCAAGCAATCCTTCAAGTTCATATTTGTCATTATAAAAGTCAATAACTGCAGTAATTCGCTGAAGTCCGTCCATAACTTGATATTGATTAAATTCAGTTTCATAAACGAATACAGGGGGAACAGGTACATTCATAATAAAAGACTCAATTAATTTAGAGCGTTTTTGTGAATCCCAAGTAATTCGTCTTTGATATTTGGGTTTCAGCTGATAATTTGCGGAGTTAAAAACGCCTGTTACAAGGGAAAGCTTAATAGCACCCTGTTCTGTGATGATTCTAGCTTCGCCCTTTTCATACTTCTCATTAATAGCGTCATCAGATAATTTCATAGAGTTTCCTTTTTGAAAGATTAAAATATTTTTTTCAAAATTAAACAATTCCATTGTTTTTATCTCCTCATATTTGCCAGTATATTAATTATTCCATGGTAAAATTGTACCCATAACTTTTCTTGGTTGAGCCTTTATTTGAACATCAAATTTAAGCGATGTTTTACTTATTTTGGAGTCAGCATTATGTAGTCTCATTGATATAATCCACTGATCAAAATAAATTTCAATAGTGGTTTTGCTTTTTGGCTTTATACGTACTTCTACGATTTCTTCAGGCATTGTAATGGTTTGGACAGCGCGGGTATTTTTTATACCATTATATGAAGACATGAGTAAACCATGCATATTATATGGATAAACTTTTGTAGATCTTGAGTGATCTTCTTTTATTATTTTGTAAAAATCTTGTATACCAAACATATACTCAAAGAAAGCCTGTGTAAATTCTTTGGCATTTGCTTGTTCTTCTAAAGTTGAATTTTCATCAGCAATACCAAGTCGTTTAATTTCTTCTACAAATAATTTGATGATTGGATAATAGATGGTGTCCATCTTATCTTCTACATCTGCCCATCTTTGATATTGTTTTGCATATGTATCTATTTTTTTGAAAATTTCATTTATATTTTTTATAAAGGAGTTACTGCATGAAAACTGTCCATTTGTCCATACTTTTGCAAAATCAGGATCTTCGGTTATTCTTGGATGTTTTACAGCTTCATGATTATTTTTGCAACTGATGCCTATACTTGTGATTGAATCAAGAGATTCCGGTTCACTATAAATTTCTAGATTAATATCTCGTACATCGCCTTTAGTTCCTGCATTATCAGGCATAACTCGCAAAAAACCGTAAAGATTTTCACTTGATGATAAGATGGGTTCAACATTTCTTAAATAAACGGCAGCAACCCTTGCAGCGCGGTTATAATCATTTGTCATTGTTTCTAAGCGTATAGTTTCTAACTGGGCATTATCATCTAAGTCTTCATCTGAACCTCGGATAATCTGGTAGGCATTTTCAACATTTTTATAATTTTTATCTTTTATAATTTTTAATGAGTCCGTATCCCAGCCATTCAGAGTTAATTCCCTGTATATTTCAATTAAAGTTGCATATTCAAAAGCTTTTCCGCTTAAAACAGTATTAGTTAGTCGTTTATCTGCTGTTGGTCCATAAATTTCAGCTTCTGGATTTTCGATATTTAAAAAAGGTGTTAAATCATCAGAAGTTAAAATCTTTTTAACTTCATGGGCGATTGATTCAGCAAGTTTCACAGGAACTGCATTCCCAATTTGGCGATATTTACTATCTAAATCTCCACAGAATTCTATTTCTGGAGGGAAAGTTTGAATTGCTGCAGCCTCTTTATAACTTAAACGTCTATATTTTCCGATAAAACGAAACTTATCTACATCTTCAAACTCCATACCATCGGAGTCTGGACTTAAAGGTACCTGCTTAGCCATAGCAGGAATAGTAAAGGATACTTCATCAAAATTTCGTTGTCTATTCCTAGACATGTATCGAGATGAAAATGCAGCTTGACATACATCGCTCATATCTACAGGTGGTAAATCTTTTAGTGCATCTTTAAGGGTCACGATTTTAGGATCTCCAGATGGGAAAATATATGCGCCGCCATGACAAATTTCGTTTTTTATGCCTATAAAAATAACTCGCATCCTATCTTGTGGTACACCATAATTTTTTGCATTGACAGTTGGAGCGGACATAGTATATCCTAATTCTGAAAAATCTTCTATGATTTTATCGAATACTGCACCATTTCCTAAAGTTTTAATCCCGATAACATTCTCAGCAACAATAACTTTTGGTTTTTTTATTCTTACCATTTCTACAAAATGTCTGTATAAAACATTTCGAGAGTCATCTACTTGTCGAGGACCAGCGAGAGAGAAGCCTTGACATGGAAATCCACCTAATACTACATCTGCACTTACGTCCGGAAGCACATTTTCTAAATCTAATTTAGAAACATCACCACATTCAATAATTGTGCAATTTTCAGGTGATTTTCTACTCCCATCAGAATTAAAATTAGCCCATTTATCATACGTGTCACAGGCATCGTTGGAAAAATCGTTTGCCCAAAGTATTTTGAATCCTTTATTATGGAAGCCCATGTCTAGACCACCAGCACCAGAAAACATAGATATAACTGTAAAACTCATTTTAGTGTCCACCTTCCTGTGGTTCCCTTGAACCATTCGATAATTTTTTTATTAAATAGCTTGTTTTCCTACCAATATTTTAATTGAAATATTAGAAAACTTTTTTATGAAGATATCTTTTATTAAATATGCATCGCCGTAGTTTAATTTAGGAAAATAATAAAGTTTTTGTTTAGCTAATATTGCAACGATGCCGCAATGCTTATGTTCTTGTTCTAAGAACCAAAGATTATTTAAGAGCATATCAAGATTTTTATTATATATATCAAAGATAATAAGTTTGTTATTTTGCATTAATTTGAGGTTTTTCTCTGTTTCATTTATATTCCAAGTGTATTTCGTTAAATATTTTTTTGAATTGAATATATGAGTTGTAAAAAAGTTATCATGCATATCATCGTAAGTATACATAAAATTGAGAGAGTTGTTTTGTTGCTTTTGCATAAATAACATATCTACCATTATAAAATCCTCCTTTGGTTATACTCTATAATTTATATTATAGAACAAATGTTCTAATAAATCAATAGAACATTTTGGAGAAAATTGTATTATTAAAAATTTAAAATGTCTAATCTAGTTTAAACGACAGCATTATAGAAATCAAGAATTATATTGTACAAAAAAACTTTCGAAAAAATTACCTTAATAAATATTAAGATAACCTAGTTCATCCTGTAAGGTTACAATCTTATGATAGCCTCAGATGAAAAAAGTTAAGTCAAAAATAAAGCCAACCTAAAACCTAAAAAAGCACAAAAGAAATAAGGAGGACAAGCAAATGGAAATCACAAGACCTGCTGTAGCAGGAACTCTGGAATCCAGTGACTGTCAGGTAATGATCGAAGAAGGAGACGGCAAAGTCGAATTTTCACTGGAAAGTTCTGTGATTAATCAGTATGGAAATCAGATCAGAAAGGTAGCACTGGAAACCCTGAACAACCTGGGCGTAAATAATGCGAAAGTAACAATGATTGACAAAGGTGCGCTGGACTGCACCATCAAAGCAAGAATTGAAGCTGCTGTTTACCGTTCTGTTTTACAGACAGAAGATTTACCATGGGGAGGTGCTATCCGATGAGTAATCCAAACAAAAAAAGATTAAGAAGAACCATGATGTTCCTGAACGCACAGAAACCGGGTCTGATCAAAGATCCTTATATTTATAAACCGGATTCTATTATGCTGGATCTGAAGATGCAGTTGTCGAGAACCAGAAAGATGCAGCAAGATTTTCCGTGTTTCATGTATTAAGAACAATCAATTACAGAGGATGCGAACGAGTAGTCAGAATCAATGGCCTGGATTCCCCTTACTGGAAAGAAGATATCCGCTGTGCAGTTGCAGGTGGCTGTGATTCCATTCGTATCCCGAAAACAGAGAGCGCCAAAGACGTTTACATTGTAGAGAAAGAAGTAATCCAAGCAGAAAAAGATTTCGGACGTCCGGAAGGAAGTGTCCTGATCATGGCTGCTATCGAATCTGCAAGAGGTGTTATGAGGGCTCTGGATATCTGTGAAGCATCTGAGAGACTTTTCGGTATCGCACTTTCCGGCGGTGATTATACAAAAGACCTTCAGACACATATTACAGGTACAGGTCTGGAGCTGATGGGTGCAAGACAGAACCTTGTTATTGCAGCAAGAGCTGCAACATTCCTGATCACAGTACCGGCAATGCTCCCTGTTTATAAGAAACTGAAGATCAGACCGACAACATTTCTTCTGATCTGTGTAACATCCATGGGTGTTATAAACCTTCTTCCAGGGGGTGATCCGACCATGAGAGCTGCAACAGTTCTTGGAATTGAACCAAACCAGCTCTGGCTTCAGATTCTGCCAATGAAGGTTGTAGGCATCATCATTGCACTGGCAACAGCAGTGTTCTGGGGAATTGTAGAGAAGAAACGTGGAGCAGGAGCTGTAACAGATGTAGAAATCACAGCAGGTGGAAACGTAGAAGAGCAGACAGAGGCAAGAGAATATGCAAGACCAAAACTATTCTGGTTTAACCTTATTCTTACACTTGCAGTGATCGTATGCCTGATTTTTGTGAAAGTGCCATCTCACTATGTATTCATGCTTGGATGTGCCATTGCCTTACTGGTGAACTTCCGGGGAGCATCCTTACAGAATAAAATCATCAAATCCCATGCAGGTCCGGCCATCATGATGTCCTCAGCCATCCTCTGCGCAGGTGTATTCCTAGGAGTAATGGAGAAAACCGGAATCATGAACAATATGGCAACTGTACTTGCCGGATTTGTTCCAATGTCCATGGGACGCTTCCTGCCACTGATCATCGGTATTCTTGCAGTACCGCTTACACTGATGTTCGATACAGACTCCTTCTTCTTCGGATTGATGCCGGTTCTTATCGAAATCGCAGGAAACTTCGGTGTACTTCCGGCACATATTGCCATCGTTATGGTAGTCTGCCGTAACTGTGCAACATTTATCAGTCCGGTTGTACCGGCAACCTTCCTTGATATCGGTCTTGCAGATGTAGAGATTAAAGACCATATCAAAAACTGCTTCTTCTGGATCTGAGGTGTCAGCATCGTCTGTCTCCTCGCGGGACTTCTTCTGGGAGTCATCAAGATCTGACAGCAGCAGACTAACTGATTGACCAATGAAAACTCCGATAATGATTGGAGAAAAAACCAATAAGCTATCTTATCAAAATACTATACATATAAAATTCCTTCGGAAAAATCCCTCCTGGTGCTGCCGCAAAATGCGCAGTACTCAGAGGGATTTTTCCATTTGCAGCAAAACAACAGAATCGAAAATATTTCCATGGTCAATCCATTGATAAGACCCATTATATTTCAGGCAGATATCTTCAATAATAGAAAGTCCATATCCATGAGCTCCCGGTTTTGATTTCGTAGTCTTATGTGTAAAAGTCTGCATCGGGTTCTTGGTATTGTGCATATACACAGTCAGAAATCCGTTGGAAATGTTTGCAGACAGCCGGATTTCAGGATCAGGATTGCCGGAAGCGCTACAAGCTTCGATAGCGTTGTCCAGAAGATTAAAAAATATACTGCTCAGGTCAGTCGTATTAATGGAAATCTTTTCCGGTAAAAGGATCTCGTAGGATACCTGGATATGTTTCTGTTCTGCACGAAGCCGTTTCCCTTCCAGGATTGCCTGCAACAGGTTATTCTGACAGTAAGGATGAAAACGATCCTTCTGAAAAGTCTGATTCAGATTTCTGATCGCAGTATCAGCCTGTTCATATTTTCCCTGTTCCAGAAGTATCTGGAAATCCTGAAGTTCCTGTACAGTTTTGGTCTGAAAATCCCGAGTATCCTGTCTGCGGATCTGAAGACTGTAATCCTGTTCCTGTTTTAATTGTTTCTGCTTTTGAAGAAAAGCCAGTTCCATTTCAGTATTGGATTTCTTTAACACATCAGAAAGCACGCAGTATAAAAGAATACAGATCAGGATCATAAACACTGCCAGGATCAGAAAGATATGATCAATTTTTTCTGTATAAATCGTAGACAGAAAATATAACAACTGGAATACAAAGAGGAAGAGAAATAAAGGAATCAATTTAATGTTCTTTTTCATGACTGCAATCCTCCTCTGGTTGTTTTTCTTGTGGTCTGCAATTAAGCCGGGACAGAACAGAAGCGGTATATGTTTCTGCTTCCTCATATTTTTTCATATCCATCAAATACATGACAGACATGATGTGATTCTCAATATCGTGATTCCATTTCCGGAGACTGGCATATTCATTACTTAACTGAACGGAATCATTTATCTGCTTTTTCATCAGCTCAATTTCCATTTTTTTCTGTAAATATTCCCTGTGCTGTTGGGCTAAAGAATGGACTGCACGCAGAAACAACAGATAACTGCCGATGCATATGATCCAGTAAATGATGCTCAGAGCCAGAACTGCTTCGGGCTTTTTCTGAAGGGAAATTATAACATTGAGAAAAACCGGAGCGATCAGTGGCAGTAACAGTTGTAAAAAGGTGAGTATTTTCAAATAATCTATACACTGCCGCAGGATTTCTGATATTTTCCAGAGAAGAAACAGGCCAAGCAGGATGTTGGAGAGTTCGATAACGAAATATTCTGCAGGTGAACAACTGGATATCAGGTTGTGCGGAGTATAGGTATCGGTCGGTATAAAAAGATTATGAAGTGCAATGAAAACACTGGTACATAAAATTTCCGGACAGATTATCAGCAGCTGGAAAATAAAATAAACGGCTAATTTTTTCATAAAAGATGCCTGGAATAAAAAAAGTGTTACAAGAAATGTTGTAAGCTGAAATACGATTGTAATTCCATTATGCTGTGATTCACGTTTGATCCAAAATAACAGTGCCATAAATACTGACAGACACAAAAACAGCGGGAGTGAGATCTTGTGTTTGCTTGGCAGGATCCTGCAGCAAAAGTAAAGCAGTCCAAAACACAGATAAAGGCTGGATAGAATACACAAGAATAGATTGATCATATGACTGCTCATTTACTGCACCTCCCTGTGACCGGCAAGCATCATGAAAGCAAACGCGTCCTTAAACTGCTGGTAATAAGATCTGCTGACAGGGATCTCTGTATTATCAGAAAGTATAATGCCCTTATGACTGTAAGTACGTACAGCATGAAGATTAACGGCAAAGCTGTTATGGCAGAGACAGAAATCTGGTTTCATTCTTTCTGTAAGAGCTGTCAGTCTTTCTTTTGTTGTATATGTTCCTGTTCTGGTATAGATCGTGGTCTGCCTCAGATTTCGTTCCAGATAAAGAATATCGGAGCAGAGCACCTGATAATTGCGTGAATTTCCGGAGAAATACAGATATCGTGTATGCAATTTCTGAAGCTTCTGGCACGCTGCTCTTAGAGCCAGAGGGAGATATTTTTCCATCTGTTGTTTATGGATAAAGTAGGCATGTTCTGTCTCATATACTGCGGTAGCATATTGCAGATACTGGCTGATAAAAATAATCTGAGTGTCCGGGCTGATATGGTTGATCTTTTCTGCAAGTGAGATGCCATTTACAGCGTCAGAACCAAGATCAATATCTGTCAGTACAATGGAATAAGGGCATCCGTTTTCAGCAGCAGCCCGGAGAAATTCATCACCGGATGTGAAATGCGTTATTTCAAAAGCTCCCGGAGGATACTTTTGCAGAATAGTATGTATTATTTCATAATGTGAAGGGTTGTCTTCGCAGATTGCAAGTTTCAAAATTGGATTAAGCTCCTTTGGATTAAAGTGGTTGTAGTTTCTTATGTCAGTGACAATATCTGTCGGATATGCCAGATGGATAAAATGAACTGTATTTCCAATAATCATACTATAAAAAATAACGGGATGCAATTTGTCTGTGAGGAAGATTGGAAAAAATTGGTTAAATATGTAGTGAAATATAGTTGTTTGTGTGAATGCATGCGATTTCGGGAGTCTGTGTGATACAATCAGGATATGGAAACAAAGAAGCGATTTTAAAGATTTTGTACGTGAAAAAAATTATTATTCCTGGTACTTTCAAGCGCTGAATATAGAATATATGTGAAAGCGGTATTGTTTCCATGGGAGAAGAAAAATATTATAAGAATGACTGTCTGAAAATCATTATGGACATATATAAAGTGATTGGAAGTATCAGGAAACTTCTGGTAATAATACAAATGGCGAAGGAATAGACAGAGAGTGGGAATGGGTTAGCTTACAAGAGCTTCCCATTCCTGCTTTTCTTTTTTCGTATAGATAATCGGTAAGATGTTCTCCGTAAAGGACAATCAGCCCCTTTATTATTTCTCAGAGTATTTTTCGATTACACAATTATGTGTTTTTTGCTTCTTATCATAAGAAATTCCAACAAGTAAAATATTGTCAGTATAATTTGCAACAGCCTCAGGGTACTGCCTGTTTTTTATCTGCCGGATTGCGGTTTGGGCATTTTGATTCCATTTTAACTCAACAACAAGTGCAGGGTAATCTCTGGAATATTCTGGCTTTGGAAGGTAGACAAAATCTGCAAAACCTCTGCCTGCAGGAAATTCACGTATAGGTTTAAAATAATACCGCATAGTGCTGAGATAACCGATGGACAGAATGCTGCTGAGGGAGTTTTCGTTGTTGTACTGAATAGCTGAAGCGTATTCATTGTGTATTTTTTCAATGGATCTGGCCACAGTGTCTGTGTCCATGTCCAGAGTGGCATCCAGCAACTCTGAGGATTCCTGCTGGAATGTCAGAAATTCATTCCATTTCTTTCGTTTAACAGCTTTGGCAAGTTCCTGACGGATTTCTTCGTTTGGAACGAATGCAGAATGAGTATCCTGATCATAACCCAGATAACCCAGATGGATCAGGCAGGTAAGAATATCATCTCTGCAGGTAAAGTTCACCATATCATTCTGGAAAGTCGTAGGATCGATTTCTACGGAATTACCGGACAACATTTCTATAATGGCAGTTTTGAGTCCGTCAAAATCCATATTGATCAGAGGCACAATTGCTTCGTAGGTTCCGGTATCCGACCAGTAGCTTTGGAATTTATTCCAGATCATTAATTCTACTACTGCTTTAGGATTGTATACCTGATATTGCTCAAGCAGATAACCGTCATACCAGTGCTTGGTTTTGGAGAAATCCCGGTGGTATTTTTCGCAGAGCATTCGTACTTCTTCCTCCGTAAAGCCAATATATCTGGAAAAGATCCTGGCGTCAGTCATTGTAAACTCCGCAAAATTGTTCAGAGCTGACTGTGTTTTGATTTTTTTGATTGGAAGAATCCCGGTGAGGTAAGCCAGTTGAATATATTTGGTAGGTTCAGAACCTTTGAACATACCGCGGAGAAAGTTGATGTATTCCTCTTGGACTACCAGGTCGGTAGAGACATCTCGGATTAAAACATCCCATTCATCAATAATTACTACGAACTTTTGACCAGTGGCAGTGTTAATGCAGGACAGAGCCTCAGGCAGAGAGCTTATGGAGTCAGGCAGAATTTCAGGGTAATAATTTCTTAATTCCAGAATCGTTTTTTCAGTGATGTAGGAAACTACATTCTCCGGACCGCCGGCTGGTTCCATACACCATTGAATATCCAGATGGATCACATCATATTGATTCAGATATTTCGTGAAACCAGGTGCCTGACCGATTTCCAGAGATGAGAACATTTCTTCGGAACTACAGCCTTTACAGTAATATGCGGTGAGCATATCGGCAGTGATGGATTTCCCGAACCTACGGGGGCGACTGTTGCATATGAATTTCGCAGTGGTGTCCATAACTTTATTCGTATATGCCAGCAAACCGGTTTTATCTACATAGATTTCTGAATTCAGCGCAACCTGAAAAGCACTGTTTCCGGAATTTACAAATCGTCCCATGGAAATGACTCCTTTCTGTTCAGTGATTTTTATCATGTATACTGATTGGTTTCTTTGTTCTATTGTAAAATGCTATATTCAGAATGTCAATGAGGTATGGGAAAGATATCAGACATCTGATACGGGAGCGCAGGAATAAATTTTGTCAATAGAATAATCCCCTGGAAGTACTGATTAACTTCCGGGGGATTATCTTGTGATACAAATATGTACTGTTATATAGTGCGTATATAACGTTTTAATTCCTCGTAAAAATTTTCTCTGGTTCCGGCCATGATAACGATGATTATCAAATCATCAAGCTGTCTCACCCGATATGCCAGTTCATAATTAGTTTTATTATAATAAATGTCATAACCGTACATTCCTGCCAGATCACCTGTCTTTTCTTCGCCGATGGAATAATCTTCACATATCATTTCAATAGCTTCTTTGTACAGAGATTTCAGCTTTTTATCTTTAAGTTTTTTCAGAAATTTTGCTGCAGGTGGAAGGATCTGTACCTGTGTCATTTTTCATCCTCCGTTCCGAAAACATCCTCTAAGGAGTATCCTCCTGATTTAGATTCTGCGACCCGGTCTGCTTCGGCAAGCATTGCTTCAACTGCCGGACGGATTTTTCGCTGTGTCTGTTTAAATTTCTCAAGTAATTCTTCACCGCTATATCCCTGTCTGATCAGATCGGCAAGAATCTGTTCGGCAAATTCACCACTGGTATTTTCTTTAACGGGGCGTAAAACCAGTTCGTTTCCACGCATGATACATTCTGCTTCCGTATTAAAACCCAGAAGCGTAAAAAATTTCTGCGGGATAGTAATCTGGCGTTTAGATGAAATACTGACTTTTTTTGATTCCATGGATGCGCTGCCTTTCAATGGGATTGTTGCTGTTGCCATTCGTGTATGCCTCCTTCCTATTTTATGTTTGTTTATTCTGTAATATACATACTGCTTGGTTTCTTTGTTCTTTGTTATATTGTAAAATATTATGTTTGGGATGTCAATTACAGAGAAGTAAAATCAGTTTCTTTATTGAATAGAAAAATTTTTCTATTTGGCAGAAAATATGATTAGTGATATCATAAAAACATATCTGTAAAATTGTGCAAATGTATCCTGCTTCTGCATTGCGGTAATTCCATGAAACGATGCAATGGATTCTTTTATCAAGTGTGTTAAACAGAATCGGCGAAAGACATTGTACAGAAACAGCAGGAGTTAAGGATGGAAGATATAATGGAAGACAATTTTGAAAAATTAAATCTGCTTCTGGAGCAGGAACTGTGTGAGTTTGTGGATATTCCGGATGGTTTTACCGGACAGACGGAGAGTGGAGAATTACGACTGATCTATCTGATGAATGATGCGGTGGAGAGTTTTCTGGTTCTGAAAAATGCCAGGATGACGGGAAATTATGTCAGGGATTATGAAGGAGAGTTTGAGGGCTCTGTAGAGAAAGCGGACTGGGATTTATGTGAAGCAGAGTATATTCTGGTGATTCATCAGGGGCATAATGTGTTTACTGTATTCTTTGAAGATATTTTGCTGGAAACACAGTTGTATAATTATGGAGAGCTGGGACATTTCTGGGTGAAGGGCTATGAAAATCTCAGGGTAATGGAGTATCAGATTGCCATATTGCGTGATAAATATGAGTATCTGGGAGAAAAATATTGCACTGAGTATGAAGGAAAGCTGGCAATGCTGCGTGATTTCCCACCGTTAAACTATCTTTTTTATCCGGCAGTACCGGAGAAGTATATTGTTCCGGTGGATAACCCATGGGAGGTAACGGCGGAAGCACTGGCAGTTATGCAGGAACTGACAACGGAAGCAGGAGATGAAAAACTGGGAAAAATGCTCAGGCGTTATGAAAAAAATCCGGATATATCAAATGCCAAAAAGATAGCCGGAATGCTTTGCAGGAGCAGTCATTTACCGGTGATTACTCTGCTGGGAGAAAAAATCAGGGAAGCAGCATCGGTCTATCCGGACAGAGATTTTGGCAGAAAACAGAATAAATATCTGCATGAATTGATGGAAAAAGCTGAACGAAGAAAAGAAGAATTGGAAGCAGAGAATGTTCAGACTCTGATCTACAGAGAAGAACCTTTCATTTATGACTGTGATTCCATATCGTTTCAGGTATATCTTATGATTGTGAGAAAAGGTGTATGGAAGCAGAAAATAATGGTTGAGAAAATATAAAGTAGTCCGAACAGGAATAAAGAAGGGATTATAATAATAATGGATGAATTATTAGACTTAACAAGAGACTTTGATGCAGCGAAAGCTGCTTTTGAAGCATATCTGGATGAATATGACAGAGCAGATGATAAGATTCATCTGAAGATCGTACATACTTATGGAGTGGTTGATGCAGCAGAGGACATTGCCCGCCGTATGGGGCTGGGTGAGGAAGATGTACAGCTGGCGAAGGTAATCGGATTGCTCCATGATATTGGAAGATTTGAACAGATTAAACGATTTGACAGCTTTGAACCGGGAACCATGGAGCATGCAGTATATGGTGCACAGCTTCTGTTCGGACCGGAGAAAATGATCCGCAGATTTGTGAAGGATGACAGGTTTGACAGTCTGATCTGCACTGCGATTGAGAAGCACAGTGATTTCAAACTGGAAGGAATTACGGACGAGAGAACCCTGCTTCATGCAAAGTTAATCCGAGATGCAGACAAGCTGGATAATTGCAGGGTAAAGCTGGAAGAGTCAATGGAAACACTTCTGGGAGTGGATGAGAAGGGTGTTGGTGAAGGAGTAATCGCACCAAAGGTATGGGAGTCCTGTATGGCAAAGGAATCTGTATTATCTTCAGACAGAGTTTCAAAAGTGGACTACTGGATTTCCTATATTGCTCAGTATTATGACATCAATTTCCCGGAAACCTATGAGATCATGCGTGAACATGATTATGTGAAAAGAATCATGGACAGGGTTCCTTATGCATTGCCGGAAACACAGGAAAAGATGGATATTCTGGCAGCAGAGATGGAGGAATATATGGATGAGAGAATTCGAAACAAAAAATAATCAGGAGAAATTCACCTGCGGAGAATTGGAATATCAGGTCATAAGAAGTGCCAGAAAAACCATGACTCTGGAGGTTCGCAGGGATGGAAACGTAATCGTTCGCGCACCTCTTCGTACAGGTCTGCCGAGGATCAAAAGATTTGTAAACCAGAAGCAGGAGTGGGTTCTGGGATGTCTGGAACGGACAAAAGAATACCGGGAACAGAAGCCGCTGAGCGCAGATCTGAGCGAATCGAAACGAAATGTCTATATACGAAAAGCAAAAGAAACGATTACCAAAAGAGTTTCTTATTTTGCCAGACTCATGGGCGTTTCTTACCGCAATATCACCATCAGAGAACAGAAAACAAGATGGGGAAGCTGTAGCAGTGAGAAGAATCTGAACTTTAACTGGAAACTGATACTGGCACCTCCGGAAGTGCTGGATTATGTAGTGGTACATGAACTCTGCCATCTGAAGGAAATGAATCATTCGAAGGCATTCTGGGACGAGGTCGGGAAAGTAATGCCGGAGTATGAGACGTACAAGTTGTGGCTGAAAGAAAACGGATGGAAGTTATAAATATATCTTTGGGTGTTGATATTTTATAACTCTTGAAAAGAAATACTTTGATGTGAATTTAAGGGGATAAATGTTAATGAAAATGATAGCTGATCTGCACATTCATTCCAGGTTTTCCATGGCGACAAGCAAAGAGGGCACGCCTGAAAATCTGGATTTCTGGGCGAGAAAGAAAGGAATTTCACTGATTGGAACAGGTGATTTCACGCATCCGGTATGGAGAGAAGAACTGAAGGAGAGACTTGTTTCAGAGGGAAACGGCCTGTATCGTCTCAGAGATGAATACGTAAAAGAAGAAAGCCGGAAGTTCCCGGGAGAAGGAACACGTTTTGTTGTCTCCGGGGAAATCAGTTCTATTTATAAGAAAAATGGAAAGACCAGAAAAGTACACAATGTAATCCTGCTTCCCAGTCTGGAGGCAGCAGATGCCATGGCACAGCGTCTGGAAAAAATCGGAAATATTCACTCAGATGGTCGTCCGATTCTTGGTCTGGACAGTCATGATCTTCTGGAAATGATGCTGGATGTATGCCCGGAAGGAATTCTGGTTCCGGCTCATATCTGGACACCGCATTTCTCTGTATTAGGTGCGAAATCAGGATTTGATTCTGTAGAGGAATGTTTCGAGGAACTGGCACCGTATATACATGCACTGGAAACAGGGCTTTCCTCTGACCCGGCTATGAACTGGAGAATTTCCAAACTGGACCGCTATCAGCTTGTATCCAATTCAGATGCACATTCCCCGTCTAAGCTGGGGCGCGAGGCGAATCTGTTGGATATTGACTGTTCCTATGAAGGACTTTATCGGGCAATCCAGACTGGCGAAGGGCTGGAAGGAACAGTAGAATTTTTTCCTGAAGAGGGGAAATATCATTTCGATGGTCACAGAAAATGCGGTGTATCATTAAGCCCGGTGGAAGCAGAACGGCTTGGAGGAATCTGCCCTGTCTGCGGAAAGAAGCTGACCATGGGTGTAGATCACAGAGTAGAACAGCTTGCAGACAGAGCGGAAGGTTTTGTGAAAAAAGATGGTAAGAAATATGAAAGCCTTGTACCTCTGTCGGAAGTGATCTCTGCATGTATGGGCTATTCCACTGCAAGTAAGAAAGTGCAGGGGTGTTTTGAACAGATGCTACAGACACTGGGAACAGAATTCGACATCCTGCGAAATGTACCTGCAGAAGACATTAAAACCTGCGCAGGAGAACGGCTTGCAGAAGGGATTGAGAATGTAAGAACCGGAAAAGTGAAAAGAATTCCGGGTTATGATGGTGAATATGGAAAAATACAACTGTTTGCAGAGAATGACGGGTAATATATATGAAGAAAATAGGAATTATTTCAGACACTCATGGCTTACTCAGGCCGGAAATTATTGAAATTTTAAAAGACTGCGACTGCATTATCCACGCAGGTGACGTAAACAAACCAGAAATCCTGGATACACTTCGTATGATGGGCTCCATCTATGTAGTCCGCGGAAACAACGATAAAGACTGGGCAGAGGGAATCGCGAAAACCTTATATTTCACCATAGAAGGCGTAAAATTTTTCATGACTCACAATAAAAAAGATGTGGACTGGGACTTAAAAGATACACAGATAGTAATCTTCGGACACACCCATAAATATTTCGAAAAAATAATAGACAACCGCCTATGGCTAAATCCGGGAAGTTGCGGCCCCAGACGCTTTGACCAGGAAATCACCATGACAGTAATGACAGCCGATAATGGAACTTATCAGTGGGAAAAGGTTGCCATGATTCCTGAATAATTGCGCGTCGCATTCTCGTTACTTTAGCCTGATGAGTTAGATGAGTTAGACGCGCAAATTTTTTACTCAAAGAAAGAACGCATGTTTACTTTTAGCACTATATGTGCTAAAATATAACCATAGACTTAAATGAAAAACTAAATTCCGGTTTTGGACCAAATGCAAGAGTAAATTCTAT